>NZ_JSZN01000017.1:0-93241 GCF_000801975.1 Burkholderia sp. A9
CTGTTCACGGCTTCCTCGTTCGTCACGTCCATCGCGACGCCGATCGCCTTGCCGCCTGCCTTGTTGATCTCGTCGGCAACCGCATTCGCGCCGTCCTGGTTCAGGTCGGCGATCGCGACGGCCGCGCCCGCCTTGGCGAGCTCGAGTGCGATTTCCTTGCCGATGCCGCTTGCGGCGCCCGTGACGACTGCGGTCTTGCCATTCAGGTTGCTCATTTCGAATTTCCCGTGGTGAAAGGATTGACAGGGAGTAAGGACTGCGGACGTGTTACTGAGCCAGGTAATCGTAGACGACTTCGCCGAGGCCAAGTGTCAAATCTGCGACGATGTGGCGGGCTTCGACGATCTCGAGCACCGGCAGGTCGGCCACCGGCGCCAGCGCGTGCGGCGCCAGTTCGAGCGACGCGGGGCCCGTCCATGCGCCTTTCATCTTGATGTCCTGCATGTAGTAGCGCACCAGTTCGCACACGCGTGCGGTGCCGTCGACATGCGGGATGATCTTCAGCAGGAAGTTCGGACCGGCGAGGCGCTTCGTCTGCTCGTCGATGTCGAGTTCCTTGTGCTTGTAGCCCATCGTGCCGGTCGCGACGCGCACCTTGCCGTAGTCGAGCGTGCCCAGGATGTGATCGGTGTTCACGTTCAGCGTGGGCGATGCGAGCTTCTTCGGGAAACCCCACAGCTCGCGGCCGCCGGCGATCGGCGGGTGATCGTCGAGATACATCGCGAGCGTGTAGCCACCGGCCTGGCCGTTGTACTCGACAGGGATCACCTGGCCGCTTTCGGTGTAGTCGCCGAAGCCGGTCGAATCGGCCATGCGAATGAATTCGTAATGCACGAGCGGCTCGGTGATCTTCAGCGGCTCGGGGACGATCTCGCGCAGGCGGTCGGGATCGGTGCGATACGTGATGATCAGAAACTCACGATCGACGAAACGGTACGGGCCCATCGGGAATGCCGGGCTGGTCAACGGCATCGCAAACGCTTTCGATCGGACATCGCTGGGTTTCATGCGGACTCCTTGTTGTAGATCGCTTCGTGGATGAGTGCTCGTAAGCCCGTAATCCTATGCCTGTGCGTTGCGGTTGTGCGATGCCGCATTCGGAATTAATTGTTGCCGATTTCGAATTAGTTACGATGTAAATGTTGAGGCGAATGGTGCAAACGGCATCGATCGCACGTGGTGGCCCGATAGTCACACGCATCGATGACGCCACGATGTGAAAAACGTGAGCCTTTACGGGATCGTTGGTGAGCTTTTGCGGGAGACGGTCGCGCAGGAATGTGACAATTGTGTGAACTTGTGTTGCAGTGCAGCCTCTAAGTGCGTTCGCGCGCGGCGCACGGACCCTGATCACCGGTCACCCTGCGCGTTAAGCAACGCTTAAGCGAGTGAGCACTAGCATCGTTCGCATCCGACCGGCCCGCCCGGTCCAATCATCATGCCCCACGCAACCGGATTCATGCAGAACCTCAATCTCACCTTGTTTTCCGCCATCAATGCCGGTGCGGCGCCGCACCCAGGCGTTGCCCGCCTCGCGATCTTTGCCGCCGACTGGCTCGTCTATGCACTGCCCGTGATGCTGCTGCTGACCTGGATCTTCGGCGAGCGCCCGACGCGACGCCAGGCGATCGAGGCCGGCGTCGGTACCTGCGTGGCGCTGGTGCTCGCGCAGGTGATCGGACGTTTCTGGTTTTCGCCGCGACCGTTCATGGCCGGCGTCGGCACGCAACTGATTCCGCATGCGCCGGACAGCTCGTTTCCGAGCGATCACATGACGTTCGCATGGAGTCTCGCGGTCGGCATGCTGCTCGCCGGCACCACGCGGCTCACCGGGTTCGTGATGGCAGCGATGGCCGTGGCGATTGCATGGGGGCGCGTGTATGCGGGCGTGCACTGGCCGTTCGACATGGCCGGTGGCGTGCTGGTCGGCACGGCTGGCGCGCTGGCCGCGCACCTGTATGGGCAACGTGTGGTCGAATTGCTCGAGCGGATCGGCGACGTCGTGCACGCGGTGATGATGGGGCGCGAACGCACGCACTAAGCGGGAAAACGACGCCGGAGCAGTGCGAGCCGGACGCCGTCAACCGGGCGTCCTGGCTGCTTCGGCGGAAGTGGACGGGCCGCCGCCGGCTTCGTGCAGTTCGGGCGTCTCGCCCGGATGCGGTGCGGTGTCGCGTTCGAGCGCGCTTTCCTTCAGGATTGCGCACATCGCGATGAACAGCGCGAGCACGACGGCGGCGAGACCGCCGTAGCCGATGATCTTCAGGTTGCGAAGGAAAGGCGAAGCGGGACTTTCTTTTGTCATGACCGGGCGCTCCTGGGCAGGATGCGGCGGCTGTCGCCCGACAGCGGCGTCGCAGGCATAGATATATACCAGCCGCGCGGCCGATGCCAAGCCCGCCGATGCACGGGCGGCCGTTCCAGTCAGTCTTCCAGTGTTTCATGCACGGCCGCCGAGCCGCGCTTCCAGTATGCCGCCGCGCGGATGCGCGACTTGTCGACCCCGCGCTCACCGGTCAGGTGCAGACGGACCGCGCGCATCGACTGCGCTTCACCCGCCGCCCACACGTAACCGTCGCCGGACGACGGCAGCGGCAGCTCGCGCACGGCATCCAGCAGCACGTCGCCGTCCGCTGCGTCGGCTTCGGCGCGAAAGTGCCAGATCTCATGCACGTCGGCGCGCGTATCGAACGAGATCTGCGCGGTGCGATCCGCGACTTCCAGCACCACCGCCGCGCGCGCGCCGGCCGGCAATTGCTCGAGACGCCGCGCGACTGCGGGCAGTGCCGTATCGTCGCCGATCAGCAGGTGCCAGTCGAAATCGGTCGGGACCACGAACGAACCGCGCGGGCCGCCGATGCCGAGCCATTGGCCGACGCGTGCCTGCGCGGCCCACTGCGATGCGGGGCCCGAATGGTTCAGCACGAATTCCAGATCCAGTTCGCAGGCGGCGCGGTCGAAGCGGCGCGGCGTGAAGTCGCGCGCGACCGGCTTCGGCTCGCCTTCGGGAAACTCGGGGCCGTTCGCACCGAGCGTCGGCATCGCGGGGCGCTCCGCGCCGGGCGGGGGGAAAAACACCTTCACGTGATCGTCGAACGACGACGATTCGAAATCCGCGAGGTCGGGGCCGCCGAGCGTGACGCGCAGCAAGTGCGGCGTCACCGCGTGCACGCGCAGGACCTGCAACAGGCGGAACTTGAGGGTATGGCGCACGCGGGTGACGGCGCGTTCGGATGGGTTCTGCATCGATCCGTTCTCCTTGATATTTGGGGGCGGCGCGGATTACGCGCCGGTGCCGCCTTCGATTTCGGCAGTCGCGCGGCGCATGATCGCCGCGATACGCCGTTGTTCGTCGGCATCGGCGGCGCTCTTGTGGAGCAGTGCCCGCTTCAGTGCGAGGCGCGCCTCGACGAACTCCGGCAGCCAGCCGGGCTGTGCTTCGTCCTGAGCTTCGCCGCCCGCCGATTCGCCGGCGAATGCGCGGCGCATGAATTCCATCTTGCGCGCGAGGTGCGTGAGGCGCGCGAACAAGGTGTCGACGCGCTCGCGCTGCGCATCGAGATGCGCGCGGCCGGCGTCGGTCAGCGCATAGCGCTTGCGGTTGCCTTCCGCCTGCGACGCGACGAAGCCGACTTCCTCGAGATACGTGAGCGCCGGATACACCATGCCGGGGCTCGGGCTGTAGAAGCCGTTCGAGCGCGTGTCGAGCGCCTTGATCAGTTCGTAGCCGTGGCTCGGCTGCTCGGCGACGAGCGCGAGCAGCAGCAGCTGGAGATCGTCGGAGCTGAACTGGCGTCCGCGCGGCATGCCGTCGTCGCCGAAATCACCAAAGCCGCCGCGTCCGCCACGGCCGCCGAACGGGCCGCCGCCAAACGGATCGTGGCCGCGGCGATGGCGGCCGATCGCCTGCCAGAGGCCGGCGAACCATTCAGGGCCGGCATGCGCACCATGACCGTCGCATCGGACATGGCCGCGGGAAGGGGGGTGTCGCATGATCGTGTCCTATATGTCGTAAAACATATCTAAAGATATATATCGAAAGATAGGGTGTCAAGGGAAGTTATGTGGGGGTGGATGAGTGGGGTGCTGGTCACACCGGCATCACTAGGTGTGCAGGAGCTGATCGAAACAGGCGAGACCGCGTCGATTGATAACCGCATTGCATCAATTCTTCCAAAAATTGCACTTATCGTTTGATCGACGCCGGGCGAACATTCCGAAAAACGACAATCGATCCGCCCCGCGCACGTATTTCAGGTTTTTTAGGAGACACCCCGATGCACCCCTCGTCCAGCCTTCCGGCCGAACGTTCGAAGGCCGCTGCGATCTTTCGCGTCACGGCCGGCAATTTTCTCGAGCAGTTCGACTTTTTCCTGTTCGGCTTCTACGCCACGCAGATCGCCAATGTCTTCTTCCCCGCGCAAAGCGAGTTTGCATCGTTGATGATGACCTTCGCCGTGTTCGGCGCCGGCTTCCTGATGCGCCCGCTGGGCGCCATCGTGCTGGGCGCGTACATCGACGAGGTCGGCCGTCGCAAGGGCCTGATCGTCACGCTGTCCATCATGGCGAGCGGCACCATCCTGATCGCGTTCGTGCCGGGCTACGCGACGATCGGCCTGCTGGCGCCCGTGCTCGTGCTGATCGGGCGGCTGCTGCAGGGCTTTTCCGCAGGTGCCGAACTGGGCGGCGTATCGGTCTATCTCGCCGAGCTGGCGACGCCCGGCCGCAAGGGGTTCTTCACGAGCTGGCAGTCGGCCAGCCAACAGGTCGCAATCGTCATCGCGGCGGCCCTCGGCTTTGCGCTCAATCAGTGGCTGAGCGCATCGCAGATCGCCGCCTGGGGATGGCGCGTGCCGTTCTTCGTCGGTTGCATGATCGTGCCGTTCATCTTCATGCTGCGCCGCAACCTGGAGGAAACCCAGGAGTTCAAGGCGCGCAAGCATCGTCCGGGCATGAAGGAAGTGTTCGGTACGCTGGTTCAGAACTGGGGCGTCGTGGTCGCCGGCATGATGCTGGTCGCGATGACCACCACGAGCTTCTATCTGATCACGGTGTATGCGCCGACCTTCGGCAAGACGGTGCTGCATCTGAGCACCGCCGACAGCCTGCTCGTGACGCTTTGCGTCGGTGTGTCGAACTTCGTGTGGCTGCCAATCGGCGGTGCGTTGTCCGACCGGATCGGCCGTCGGCCGCTGCTGGTCGGCATGACAATGCTCACCGTCGTGACCGCCTATCCGGCGCTGTCGTTCCTCGCTCACGCGCCGTCGTTCGCCAACATGCTGCTCGTCCTGCTCTGGCTCTCGTTCATGTACGGGATCTATAACGGTGCGATGGTCGTCGCGCTCACCGAAGTGATGCCGGTGCAGGTGCGTGTCGCGGGCTTCTCGCTCGCCTACAGCCTCGCGACGGCCGTGTTCGGTGGCTTCACGCCGGCCATCTCGACCGGGCTCATTCACATGACGGGCGACAAGGCCGCACCCGGCTACTGGATGAGCTTCGCCGCGGTGTGCGCGCTGCTTGCGACGTTCGCGCTCTATCGCCACCGCACGGCGACGTTGACGCCGGCGCATTGATAGCCGGCCTGTCCGTCACGTTCACCCCCACTCACGAATCTGCACGACCATGACGATGAGAAATCCGCTCCTGAAATTTTGCACAACCGCCCTCGTCGCCACCGCGGCGCTCGCGGCCAATGTGCAGGCTGCCGAACTGCACGTGATGAGCTCGGGTGGCTTCACCGCCGCCTACAAGGTGCTCGGCCCCCGGTTCGCGGCCACGACGGGCAATATGCTCGCAACCACGCTGGGCCCGTCGATGGGCAAGTCGCCCGAAGCGATTCCGAACCGGCTCGCGCGCGGCGAGCCCGCCGACGCCGTCATCATGGTCGGCTACGCGCTGGACGATCTGATCAAGCAAGGCAAGGTCATCCCCGAATCGCGGGTCGAGCTGGCCGACTCGCGCATCGGCATGGTCGTGCGCGACGGCGCGGCAAAGCCCGACATCAGCACCGCTGAAGGTCTCAAGCAGGCGCTGCTGCACGCGAAGTCGATCGCCTACTCGGACAGTGCGAGCGGCGTGTATATCGAACGCGAGCTGTTCAAGAAGCTCGGCATCGAGGACCAGGTGAAGCCGAAGGCGAAGATGATTCCGCGGATTCCGGTCGCTTCTGTCGTCGCGAACGGCGACTACGAAGTCGGCTTCCAGCAGGTCAGCGAACTGCTGCCCGTCCACGGCGCGACCTTCGTCGGCAAGATTCCGGAATCGCTGCAGTCCGTCACGCGCTTCGCCGCCGGCATCCCAGTCGGCGCACAGCATCCGAAGGAAGCGAAGGCGCTGCTCGATTATCTTGCGTCGCCCGACGTGCAGGCCGACGTGAAATCGACCGGGCTGGATTCCGCTTCCGCGCATTGAGCCCGATCGACGGGAAGGCTTGTGTCAGACCGCCTTCCCGTCGCCGCCGTCTCCCACGACACTGTCTTCATCGGCCCCGTTTGGCAAGGCCGGCCCACCCACCGCGAGCCTCTGCGCAAGACGCGTACGATCGCACGCACCTTCCCACGACGATACGAAAATCACCGCGCACGCATTGCTGATCACGCTGGTCAGTGCGCGCGCTTCGGACATGAAGCGATCGATGCCGACCAGCATCGCCACCCCGGCGACGGGTAGGTCGGGCATGACGGCGAGCGTGGCGACGAGCGCAACCAGCCCGCTACCGGAAACACCGGCCGCCCCCTTTGATGTGAGCAGCATGATGGCGAGCATTACCGCGATCTGCGACGCCGACAGGGGTACGTCGCACGCCTGTGCGATGAACAATGCCGCGAGTGTCAGATAGATCGCGGTACCGTCCAGATTGAAGGAATAGCCCGCCGGCAGCACGAGCCCCACGATGCCCTTGTCGCAGCCGAGTGCCTCCAGCTTGACGATCAGACGCGGCAGAACGGGCTCCGTGGACGACGTCGCGAGGACGATGAGCAATTCTTCACGTATGTAACGCAAGAGCCGCCAGAGCGCGAAACCGTGCAGCCGCGCGAGCGGTGCGAGCACCAACGCGACGAACAACACGCAGGCCACGTAGAAGGACACCATCAGCATCGCGAGCGAGCCCACCGAGCCGATCCCGAAGCGGCCCACCGTGAAAGCCATCGCGCCGAATGCGCCGAGCGGCGCGAGCCGCATGATCATCGCGAGCACGCGAAAGACGACCTGGGCGACACCGTCAATCAGCGCAAGAACGGGCCGGCCGGCCCGCGGGTGCAGATTCAACGAGAAGCCGAACAATAGCGACAGCAGCAGCACCGGCAACACGTCGCCTTTGGCGAACGCGCCGAGCATCGTGTCCGGAATCACGCTCAGCCCGAACGCCACAAGCCCCCGCGGTTCCGCATGCTTCGCATACGGAGCGAGGATGCTCGCATCCAGGTGGTGGACATCAATGTGCATGCCGGCGCCGGGTTGCAGCACGTATGCGGTGACGAGCCCGAGCGCGAGCGCGGCGGCCGTCAACAGATAGAAGAGCGCCAGTGCCCGCGCGATCGTGCGGCCGATTGCCTTCCCGTTCGCCAGCGACGTGATGCCCGAGACGATCGTGCAAAAGACGATCGGGGCGATGGTCATCTTCACCAGGCCGACGAACGCATCGCTGAGGGGCTTGAGCATCGCGCCCGCCGCCGGCCATGCGTGACCGATGCCCATGCCGAGCATCATCGCGAGCAGAACCTGCGCGTAAAGCGATCCAAGCAGCCTGGCCAACCTCACTGTCCGGTCTTCCTTCGTGTCTCTTTGTCGTCGTTACACCGATGCGCCATTGCTTGCGATACCGCCACGCTTCGCCTCGATGACCATCCGATGAAATGCCTCGGCGGCTGGTGTGAGCGGTCGTCCGCGCCGCTTCACGATTCCCACACGTCGTTTGACGACCGGTTCGACGAGCGGCACGCTCGTGAGAATAGGGTGGTCTTTCCCGGGCATCGCCATCGAGGGTACTGCGGCGACGCCGAGCCCCGCTTCGATCAATCCGAGCAGGGTCGTCACGTGGCGTGTCTCGCAGACGCTCGGTACGTGCGGGGCGACGGCGGTCAGCGCCTGGTCGAGCAGCAGGCGGTTGCCGGAAGTCTTGTCGACCGACACATATTCGTGCTCGTAAAGTTCGTTCCAGGTCACGCGCTTCTTGCGTGCGAGCGGGTGGTCGCGGCGACAGGCGGCAACGAAGCGTTCCTGGAGCAACACCTTGAACTCGATCTCAGCCTCCTGGCTGCCAATGAAGCTCACGCCGAAATCCGCCTCGCCGCTGATGACGGCCCCGAGCACCTCGTTGGCGCTTGCATCGAGCAGTTTCACCCTGATGCGCGGAAAGCGCTGATGATAGCGTGCGATGATGGCGGGAAGGAAGTAGTAGGCGACCGAAGGCACGCACGCGATTGTCACATGGCCCAAGCGGCTCGATGACACGTCGCGAATGCCGAGCAGGGCGACATCGAGATCGTCCAGCAGTTGTTCGGCACTCTGCGCGAACACGCGACCGACTGTGGTGAGCGAGACGCTGCGCGTGGTGCGCTCGAATAGTCGCACGCCGAGCGCTTCCTCGAGCTTGTCGATCCGACGACTCAAGGCCGGCTGGGAAATGTTGACTACGTCGGCGGCCTTTCGGAAGCTTCCCGTTTCCACTACGGCGCGAAATGCCTGCAAGTCGGTTAAATCGAAGTTGATCCCCACGGGCAAATCTCCGCCACTCAGATGCGGGCCATTGTGCATGATTCTGCCGCCGCCACGCGCGTTGCGTTGCCTGAAACCCGATGTCTTCGGGTTTGCCCGGCGTTGTTGCCCGAACCGCGCACGATAGTCTCGCGGCGATGCGCCGACGTATTTTGCAAACGCACGCTGCAACGCGCCCACGCTTCCTAACGGGCCGGTGAGAGCCCGGTCTCTTTAATGAAACCGCGCGCAAACGTCCGTTCGCTCACGTGCATGCGGGCCGCCAGCGCGGTGACGAAGGTCGCCGCCGGATCGTCGGCGATGTCGCGAGCAGCGAGCGCATGCGTGGCGTCGCGGTTGCCAGGATATTCAAGCCGACGCTGAACTTGTGCTTGTCCGTCAGGGCGGGGGCGTGAACTGCACGGGCTCGCGGGCGACCGCAAAGCACGGTCCGCGCGCCGCAGTCGGCGTCGATGAGTGCAAGCCACTGGTCAGGCCGGTACCGGAGCCGCTGGCGGTGCCGTGCGCCGTCAACCAAGTCTGGTCGATGGACTTCATGCACGACCAACCGCCCGACGAGCGCGGCATCCGGCTGTTCAACGTGATCGACGACGTCAATCGCGAAGCACTCGGCATCGACGTATATAGCACCCATTTTTCTACCGATGAGTGGCACGCCTGCCCGTCAGCCATTTGCCTCAGTCCTTCACCACCTTAGATGAATCGGTAGATATACGGAATCAATCGGGATAGCGCGAAAGAGTATCGTCTTTCAAGACATCGACCACTGAGTGTGCTCGGAGGTCTGGCGGATGCTCTGTTCGATGGAAATGTTTTTGCATCGGTTGTACATCTCATGGCCACAATGCCTCTTTCGATGCCGGCATGTGCTGAGCTCTTCTGCTTATCGAACTTCACCTTCTTGGAGGGAGCTTCGCATGACACTGCGAAGCTACCGTTCGCGTACTGCGACGCGGTGCGCAGCCCGCGCAGTTCATAACTGAACTGAACGTTGTTCCTACTGCTCGGATATACACGCAAACAATTGCAGCCTTAGGTCGGTCTCAATGCTGGAGCTAGGCTCCGAGTGCTCTCGTCCGGGGTCAGTCCGCAGTACAGCAGATCGGTTGGTTTTTTTCGGGCCCTCGCCACTGCTGCCGGACACACCATCCTCGGCCTTGAGGTGCTAGCAGTCACCGTAAGTGCATGGGATTCGGTGAACGATGGACCGATGACGCCGGTGCCCGTACGCCTCGCCTTCTCGTTGTCGCGCGGTATGCGCGATGGCGTCGCCGACCGCATCGAGCTCGCACGCGCCGCGCGGCCATTCGTCGACGTCGCGGACCTCGCGCGCCGCGCGCGGCTCGATCGGCACGACCCGCAGGTGCTCGCGCGCGCGAACGAACTTCGCTCACTCGCGGGCGGCAACCGACGCGCGTCGCTCTGGCTGGCCGTCGCCGCGGTCCCTGATCGGGATCTTCTGCGCGGTACGGAACGCGACGACGCGGTGCCGGCGCTACCGCAAGCATCCGAAGGCACAGAGATCGTGACGGACTATCGCGCGATGGGATTCACGCTCGGCCGGCATCCGCTGGCGCTGCTGCGCGATCGCCCATGCGAATGCGGACTTGCTAGTAGCCGATAGTGAAGCGCGCTCGCTCGTGTGCAGGTTTCTCCAGCTCGTCGACCAGCGCAACCGCATAGTCCTCGAAGGAGACCCAGCTTTTGCCTTGCTCGTCCACGACGAGGTCATCGCCGCCAAGACGGAACTTGCCCGTGCGCACGCCCGGATCGATCTGCATCGGCGGGCTGAAATAAGTCCAGTTGATATCCGACGCTCTCAACGCCGCAAAAGCCTTGACATGAGAGGTCGCGATCGGAACTGCCTTCTCGGGCCAGTGACCGGATTCCAGCACTGTCACGCCCGGCGAAAACCACAGCGAGCCGCATCCGCCTGCCATGAGGAGGCGGGGGACGCCAGTCTTGCGTACAGCGGCAATCGCTCGCTCGATCACGTGGGCCAGTTGATCCGTGTAACTCACGTCGCTAAAGAAACGTGCGTCCTCCTTCGGAGGTCCGAATGCGCTGACCACTGCATCGGCTCCGGCGATGATCTCTGCAATTCGATCAGCGCTGCTCAGGTCGTCGCGCACGGTATGGATGCTGTTGGGCAGCTTGTCCGGAGTACGCGCGACTGCGGTGACTTGATGACCGCGGCTGATCAGTTCGCTGAGGACCGTGCGGCCAACCTGGCCGGTGGCGGCAAGAACGACGACTTTCATATTCAATGTCCCTTAAGGATTGGCATTTCTGTTGGTTGAATGGCGCGAAGATTCACGACGCCGGTAGTGCCGTGAACCTCGACGTCACTCCGTATGGCCCGACGTTTCCAGCACGGGGTAATCGACATAACCTGCTGCACCGCCGCCATAGAAAGTCGCACGGTCATAGCAGCTGAGCGGCGCACCACGCCTGAGGCGCGCAGGCAGGTCGGGATTCGAGATGAACTGCCTGCCGAACGCCACCGCGTCCGCTTGCCCGGAACGGATGGCCTCGTCCGCCGACTCCGCGGTGAATCCGCCGGCGAGGATCAGGGTCCCTGGCCAGAAGAGGCGAAGCTCGCTGACTGATTGGGGGGTATCGATCTCCAGCCCGGCGCTCGTACTACGTGCCTCGATCAAACTGACGTAAGCGATACCGAGCTTGCTCAGGCGCGTGAGCACGTGCCCGTAAAGCGCGATCGGATCAGAATCGCCCACGTCGTTGAATCTGCCGAACGGTGACAGACGAACCCCGATGCGATCGGCACCCCAGATCTCGATCAACGCTTGCGTGATCTCGACGAGCAGCCGGGCCCGGTTCTCGACCGAACCTCCGTAAATGTCGGCACGCTTGTTAGAGCTGTCGTCCAGAAACTGCTGCAACAGGAGGCCGTTCGCGCCGTGAATTTCCACACCATCGAAACCGGCTGCCATGGCGTCGCGCGCGCCTTCGCGCCAGGCTTCGACGATCCCGGGAATTTCGTCCAGCTCAAGTGCACGCGGTATCTCGTAAGGCACCGACTTCCATTCCGGGGTCAGCGCGGTTAGACCAGTGATCGCGATCGCCGATGGTGCAATAGGAAGTTCGCCGTTCGGTTGGAAGCTCGAATGCGACGCCCGCCCGGTATGCAACAGCTGCAGAAAGATGATGCCTCCCTTGGCATGTACTGCATCGGTCACTTTCCGCCAGCCAGCCACCTGTTCCGTGGAATGAATACCGGGGGTTGCAGGGTAACCCTGTCCATTGGGCGTGACTTGCGTGGCTTCGGCGATGCTGAGGCCGCCTTCGGAAGCACGTTGGCCGTAGTACTCGGGGGCGAGCTGATTCGGAACATTCCCGGCGCCAGCGCGCATGCGTGTGAGCGGCGGCATCACGACACGGTGGGCCAGCTTGTAGCGTCCGACTTTAAGCGGCGTGAAGAGTGATAACAGGGACATTAGAAGGTCCTTTGCACGTGGCTGCGGCAACGTATAGCGAAAACACGACTATCTCTGATAGGCGAGTAAGTGGCGCCATCACGGTGCGACTGGATGAGTCAGCCGTCGCTGGATCATTTTCATGATTAGTATTGCTAATATAACTGCCGTGAGATGAATGAGAAAAACCCTGCTCATACGGGGGCATCAAGCGTAGCGGCGTCGCCCCCTTTGAGAAGCGGCGAAGACCTCCCAGAAACTGAAAGCGAAGAAGGCCCGCAAGGTTCCCGACGCCAGACCGGACAGCTTGCTGGCCCGCCAGCGCGATAGGCGACGCCATCGCCTATCGCTACGTCAGGGAGCTTGGCTTACTGCTGGACTGCGCGACGGCTCCTGTCCGGGAACGTGTGGTTGCCTGGCCTGCGCCGCCGTGCTGACCGGTGTTCCGAGCGGCGCAGGCCAGGATCCGAATCGCGGCCGGATCCTATCCGGCCCGGCGCATCCGGCGGGCACCGGCGCGCTCAACCGGTGCCGGCTCGCAGGTCGTGAAGAACTCGATGAGACCAGTGGCGACGGCGGCGGGATTCCTGCCCGGCAAGTCGTGGCCCGCACACGGTATCGACACCGTGTGGATTTCTGGAATCCACTGCTGCATTAGATCGGCGCCCTCAAAGAACACCGGCAATGTATCGCTGCCGCGCATCGACAGCACCGGGTGTCGAATATCTTTCAGGCCTTCGGTTGTGATATCCCAGCGCAGCATGGCTTCGAGTTCGACCTGAAAGTACGTGTCGATATCGGATACCGCGCGATCGAACGCACCCGCAGGCAGGGCGCCGTCGGTGAATCGCCGGTAGTCCTGTCCATACGCGCCTGCCAAGACCATGTCCGCGGCCGCAGCTTTGTCTCCTGAGTCGTAGATCTCGCGGACGGTCGTCGTCCATTCCGCGAACTGCTCCCCGGACGGTACCAATGACCCGAGCGGCGGCTCCAGCAATGCCAGCGTCCGCACTCTGCTCGGGGCATCGATCGCCATCTGCAATGCGATGCCTGCGCCAAAGGAATGCCCTGCCACGTGCGCCGACGCAATGCCCAGGTGATCCAATAAGGCGATGCAGTCACCAGCCCACTCTTGCATCGTCATGCCCGCAACAGCGCGTGAGCTGCCGGCGTAGCCGCGGCGCCGGTAATGGACGATCCGGAAATTCTCCGCGATTCCGGCCTGCTCGATCACAGGCACGAATCCATCCGACAGAATCGCACCGTGGATAAATACCACCGGCGCCCCGGATCCGCGGACATCGTATTCGACGTCCGCGCCGTTCAGTTCTACTCGTTCCATTCGCGGCGCTCCAGTCATTTTCCAAGAGCTTGTGCGATGAGAAGTGTGTCGGCGGTCTGCTGCAGGCGCACGACTTTTCCGTCTCGAATTGTCCAGAAATGGGCGAATCGGGATTGCGCCCTTCGGCCCTTCTTCGAAAGGGCGAAATAGTGTCCGAGAACGATCACGTGATCGCCCGACTCGAAGAACTCGTCCCCTTTCGCGTAGAACTCGTCGAAGTCGGCCATGAACGGAAAGAATCCATTGACGGTCTTATCGAGACCGCGATAGACGCCACCATTGGGAAATCCTTCGGCAATATCCCACTCTGCGTCATCCGCCAGGAGCGACTTGAAAGCATTCACGTCTCCCATGGCACCATACAACTTCCGGATGAGAGCAATCTGCGATGTATCCGACATACGAACCTTCCTTAGGTTGATGTTGATGGCCCACTCGAGCCTCAGGTTGACCCCGGCCGATTTACGCTGGCCGGAGCACTCCGACACAAAGAAAATCACAAGCTCGCTAAACAAGCTCCCCCAACGCCGTCACCTCGTACCCTCGCAATTCGCCTTCTCCCGAGCGAATCTTTTCAACCCAGTGCGGATCAGAAATCAAAGCCCGGCCAACCGCGACCAGATCGAACTCGCCCCGATTCATCCGCTTGACGAGCGCGTCGAGCGCCACACTGGTCGATTTTTCTCCTGAAAATGAACTCATAAATTCGCCGGAAAGCCCAACCGACCCGACGCTGATCGTGGCGGCACCGGTCAACTTCTTCGCCCAGCCGGCGAAGTTAAGCCCCTCGCCCCCATCGACTTCGGGAAACTCCGGCTCCCAGAAGCGCCGTTGCGAGCAATGCAGTACATCCGCGCCGGCGGCCACGAGCGGTTCCAGCCACTGCGCCATTTCCTCTGGCGTGCGTGCCAGACGCGCTGAGTAGTCCTGCTGTTTCCACTGGCTCAATCGAATAACGAGCGGGAAACCCGGGCCCACTGCCGCGCGGACAGCCGCAATAATTTCCGCCGCAAACCGCGCCCGCTCGCCAATGCCTGGTCCGCCGTATGCGTCTGTCCGAAGGTTGGTGCCCGCCCAGAAAAACTGATCGATCAGATAGCCATGTGCGCCGTGCAGTTCGACCGTGTCGAAACCGAGCCGTTTGGCCTCGCTGGCTGCGTTGGCGAAAGCGGTGATGGTGTCGGCAATGTCGGCATCGCTCATTGCCACGCCGCGCTGGACCTCGGGCGCATCGAAGCCAGAGGGACTTTCCACCGGCACGTTCGGCGTCCATTCGGTCTGAAAACCCTTCACCGCGCCCGTGTGCCACAACTGTGGCCCCATCTTGCCGCCAGCGTCATGCACCGAGTCGATCACGCCTTGCCAACCGGCTAACGCCGCTTCGCCGTGGAACGAAGGAACATCGGGGTCGTTGCGGGACGCGGGCCGGTCGACTACGGTGCCTTCGGAAATGATCAAGCCGACGCCGCCTTCGGCACGGCGCCGGTAGTAAGCGGCATTCGCTGGCCCAGGCACACCTTGCGGGGCGAAGGAGCGGGTCATGGGAGCCATGACGATCCGGTTCGGTAGCGTAAGCGAACCGACGGAGAAGGGCCGAAACAGGATTTCGGTAGAAAGGGGCATGAGTTGAGCCGTCCGGTGATGAAACCAGGCTCGATGGTATACTTTGGAAACTTAGTGTCAATAACGCACTTTTCTTCCACCAGGGATATTCGAGGTAACCATGTCCGCTGAGCCTGAACGTTTTCCGGCCGCTTGTCCGACACGCCTTCTGTTTGACCAGATATCCGACAAGTGGTCGATGATGGTCCTCACGGTGCTGGATGGCGGGCCGTTGCGTTTCAACGCGATCAAGCGGCATCTGGAGGGCGTTAGCCAGAAAGCACTGACGCAATGTCTGCGCCGGCTCGAGCGAAACGGACTTGTTTCCCGCACGGTGATACCCGTTTCGCCGGTGGCCGTCGAATACGAGATCACGCCTTTGGGGCGTGCGCTGCAACGGCCCCTCAAGGCGCTCCATGACTGGATGCTCGAACATCTCGGCGAATTCGATACCGCTCGCGAAGTGTTCGATGCACGCATGGCGTCGCAGCAGCAAGATTGACGGCAAACACGCCCGAACCCGTGCTGCGAAGGTATTGACAGATTTCTTGCGGTCTATGTTGATGCTGGCTGAGCGTGCGGGGAAGGTGGCCACGCCGACATGGCGATGTCAATCATGCGATCGAGCGCGTCGGCACTTGCGCCGGCCTGCGGCAAATTCACAATTGAATGCAAGACCCCAAGGTAAAGCCACGCGAGTGCGTCAACGCACGTGTCGTTCGGCAACTCGCCATTCGTGATCCCATCGCGCAAAAGACCTGCAAGCATCTCGTACTGAAGCCCCGCACTTGCTCGCGCAGCTGCCTTTCCGTCCGCTGTGAGATCCACCATTTCGGCGCAGCTTCGCGATATCAGGCAACCCGCTGGACGTTTCCGGTCGGGGCGCGCAGGCAAGTAGGCCCGTAGGATTCCTTCGAGACGCCCCCGCGCCGTCTCTGCTTCTACGCCGTTCATCCGACTGAGCACTCGCTTTGTGTACGCTGCAAGCGCCTCCCGGAAGAGACCGTCCTTGTCACCAAATCTTTGGTAGAGGCTGGAGCGGGATAGGCCCGTCGCCTCGGTAAGGTGATTAATTGATGCCGCTGCATAGCCGTGGCGCCAAAAGACCTTCATGGCCGCATCGATTACGGCCGCTTCGTCGAATTGCGGCTTTCCGCCCATGGAATCCTCAGGAACAGCTTGACAAGTTGGAACGATAGTTCCAGCATTCTTGTACCGTTCATTCCATGATACATCAAGGGACTCGTCATGACCGTCGGTTCACCCGTCACGTCTCAACGACCACGTATCGCAATCGCCGGCGCCACCGGCCGCGTCGGTTCGTCGCTGATCAGCCTCCTTGCCTCAGAGTCGGTCGACGTCGTCGCTTTGACCCGCACGCCCGATGCACTTGATTTGCCACCGGGGGTGAACGCAGCCAGAGTGGACTTCAGTGAACCGAGTACGCTCGTCGATGCGCTTCAAGGTATGGAGCGCCTGTTCGTCTCACATGGCACATCATTGCAGCAGGTGGCAAACGAAGTCGCGCTGATTGACGCCGCCGTTGCTTCGGGGGTTCGTCACATCGTCAAGCTTTCGTCCTTTGGGCCTCCGACCCGTTTGAACCCGATGGCGTGGCATATGCAAATTGAGGAGCATCTGGCCAGACAAGCCGTGGCCTCGACAACACTGCGACCATCCACATTCATGGACGTCCTCAAACGGTCTGCCGCTGCTATCGCTTCAGATTCGTGGGCGGGTGCTGCCGGTAATGGACGGGTCAATTTCATCGATACGCGCGACGTTGCGAGAGTGGCACGCATTGCTTTGCTTGAGCACGTCGAACCCGAGTCCCAGCGGGTTTATCACCTCACGGGTCCGCGTGCCATGACGATGCATGAAATTGCGGACGAACTTTCGCAGCTGCTAGGTCGCAATGTCATTTACGGGAAGCGGACACTCGAGCAGCAGCGAGAGGTTCTACTGGCGGAAGGATTGCCCGCATACGTCGCGGATTTGCTTGTCGGTCTAGACCAGGCGTTCCGTGACTCCGCAATGAGTGAAACAACCACGACTGTCCAGGAGGTGACGGGGGAAGCTCCTTTGCCCCTGACCCAGTGGCTCGCCGAAAACATCTCCATTTTCAAGAAGTAGATTTGCCACACACGTGCTCTGTCTGAATGTCAATTGGTGACGGGGACACGGCAAAAGGGTCGGGGGTTCACTCGACGCTAGAGGCTGACTTCTGCTACGGCACACTCGGCCTGCAAGTGTAGATATAGCGTTCAGGCCACCTGTTATCCGGGGTAAGAAGGTGTCGCTAACATCATCGTGCAATTGGGAGCTGCGCCGCGTTCGGAATAACCTCGTATCAAGGACGGTATCTCGTAGGAGTTTTTGCCAGGCACGCGCACCAGGTTCCGGGCACGGCCGACCCTATCCTGACTTTTGAAAACGGGCGTTCCATTCGCGAGGTGGTCGTGGTGGACATTCGACATGGCTTCTCCATTTTGGCGAGCGATCAATGGACACGTTTCAATGCATGCGCATCTTTGCAAAGGTCGCGAACGACGGGGGTTTTTCTTCGGCGGCCAAGCGACTCAACATGACTACGCCCTCCGTTTCACGCGCCGTCAGTCAACTCGAAACACATCTGGGTAGCCGGCTGTTAAACCGGACGACGAGGCGTGTTGTCCTGACGGAGGCGGGCGAGCGTTACCTGCGCCGATGCCTGGAGATTCTCTCGAACCTTGATGACGCGGAATCCGAGGCGCGCTTAGCAACGGTACATCCCACCGGACGCCTGCGTGTTCACGCGCTTTCGAGCTTTGGCCATCGACTGGTGGTGCCCGCAATACTGAAGTATCAGCACCGGTTTTCCGAACTCGGAGTCGATGTCACGATGACCGGTGCCATTCCCGACATGATCGAGGAAGGCTATGACGCGTCGATTGTTCTCGCGCCGGAATTGCCAAGCTCCGGGTTGGTCAGTCTGAGGCTCGGGAGAATACGCGGCGTGGTGTGTGCGTCCCCGCGGTATTTGGCGAACCACGGCGCACCGGCAGTGCCGGAAGATTTGCGCGAACATCAGTGCCTGCAATTGACCACGTCCGTTTTTCCGTTTGATAAATGGGTACTCAGAGGCGCCGCCGACACGTTCCCAGTGGACATCGGTTCATCCCGCTTGACGGTCAATGCCATGGAGGC
Source organism: Burkholderia sp. A9 (assembly GCF_000801975.1). Classification (NCBI taxonomy): domain Bacteria; kingdom Pseudomonadati; phylum Pseudomonadota; class Betaproteobacteria; order Burkholderiales; family Burkholderiaceae; genus Burkholderia; species Burkholderia sp. A9. Next base: position 18,286 of record NZ_JSZN01000017.1, read on the forward strand.
GCTGGAACTTGCGGTAGCAGGAGACCTTGGCATCGCGATCCTGCCCGCTGGCGTTGCGCTGCCCGGTTTGCGCTCGGGTGCACTGGTATGGCTTCTTCGGGGATATGAGGCGCAGCCCGTGAACGTCTACGCGTTGTATCAGTCCCGACGCTTTCTCGACGCCAAGATCCGGACGTTCATCGATCTCCTTCGCGAAGAGGTGCCGTCAATGTTGGAGGCGGACGAGCGTGCACTCACGATGCATGACGGATGTGCGCTCATGAACCATTCGAGATCCGGATGCCAATCACGATGCAACTTCGATTCTTGAGGAGCGGTGTCGCATACCCTGCGTTGACAGATGTCTCACTCAACTCCATTCGTTAAAAAGCACTCGTTTACCACCGAATGACTCCGGAAGTGCGCATGCTTTACCTCGCCAATTTCCTCTCGTTGTTAGGACTGGCTATCTACTTGGAACCAGGCATGCTCGCAACCGCGACGATTCTTTTAATGGGCTGCCATCACATTTCGACTTCCATGGGTTCGCTGCGTCGCTCGCGGTGCCGCGCGCATGGTGTACGAAGAATTCGTCATGCGGCACGGCCGTGAACGACCCGGCGGCCACCGCCAAACATCACGCGGAGTTAAATAATGTCTCTCATGAAGGCTCTCATTCTTGGTGTAAGCATCACCTTCGCTGCGGCAATTGTTCATGCGGACGAACCCACGCAAATCGAAAAGAACAAGGCGACCGTCGTCACCTTCTATAACGAGGCGCTGAACGACAAAGACGCAGAAGCAGCGATCGCTTTGATGGGTCCAACCTACACGCAGCACAATGCCCATATCGCGGATGGTAAGGAAGGATTCCGTCAATTCATGGCTGCTTTTAAGCAAAGGTACCCACATTCGCATAGTCGCATCGTGCGCGTATTCGCCGACGGTGATTACGTGATCTTGCACGTTCATTTAGTAAGAGAGCCAGGTACGCGAGGAGAGGCCGTAATGGACATTTTCCGTTTGGATGAAGGCAAGATCGTAGAACACTGGGACGTTCTGCAGCCCATTCCTGAAAATATTCCTCACTCGAACACTATGTTCTGATCCAGAAGAATAAACATTCAAATCTGTTCAGGCCGGGAGTTACACCGATGGATTCTCCGCCTGGTGCGCTTCCACGACGACATCCGACCGCCCGGCATCTGGATGAGCAATCGGTACGGAGAGGACAACAAAGTATTGCGCGGCAAGCGTGTCAGGCAAGAGCTCGCAGTCTCGCACAAGCCGCCGAAAGCGGTTCAGTCAGCAACAGCCGCGCGGTAGATACACCCGGTAGCGCACGGCCAGTGGCTATCGACCACGTGGAAGGTTGGGGTACGCACCGCGACGCTCTCTCTAAGATTGCAATCAAGTAGCTACGTCTGACGAAAAGGCCATAGGAAAAATCGGTAGAACGGCAGTGGGTTCTATATCGAGATCAACTTCTCATTGCCGTCCGAACGTGTGATCCTTGCGCTGCGGCAGATCGTCGGAGTGTGGAAATCGAGGAGATTACCTGGCGACCAAAGTCGCGTGGATGATTTTTGGCAGCCACGCATACGCAATCGTTACCAGCGTCATGCCGACGACGAGCATCGGCACCACCATTGGCCACGCGCCCAGCTGATAGCGCGGATCGGTGAAGCCCGCTGCTATCTGTCCTACGCTGAAAGCGAAGAACATCATGATGAAGCCGGACCAGGATACTGCGCGGCCTGCAAGGTGAGGCAGACCGCTGACCGCTCCTGCTTGCCCGCATGGCTGATGGATTCCGTGGCCGAGGCAATACACGCCATGCCCGACGAGCAGTGGCCAGATGCTGCCGGGAAGCAGCGCGCACCCCAATGCCTGGATCACCGCACCGGAGAGGCTCAACGTTGCGCCTTGTCGCACCGTTCGCAGCATGCTTTGACGGCGCAGCAACACACGGCAGCCATACGTACTCAGGACATAGACGAGCGTACCGCTCGCCGGTATCCAGCCATAACGCTGGGGCGAGATGCCGAGCTGCCCGATGTAGATTGCCGGGGATAGCAGTAGAAAGCAGAACATGCCGGTGTACGTCGACGCGGCCAGCAGTGTCCATACACCGAACGTGGCATTGCGGAGTATCTCGCGCACTTCCCGGGTCGAGCCCCGGCTCGGCGCGATTCTCGCAAAGCTTTCCTCGAAGCCGTACCAGCACATGACGAGCAACCCGAACGCATACAAGCTCATCCCCGTGAGCACCCATCGCCATCCGGCCTGTTGCGTGACATATGCACCGAGAATCGGGGCAAGGAACGCCATCATCCCCATTCCCATGAAACCGCGCGCCATCACGTACGGGCCGTCGCCTGCCGAATACCGGTCGCGCACCGTCGCGCGGGCGCATACCAGTATCGCGGCCATTGCCAAGCCCTGCATTGCACGAGCGGCCACCAGCATCGCTGCGGTTGAAGCGACCGCAGCCGCCAGCGCTGTCAGCGCATAGAGCGCAAGGCCGGTCAGCAAGACGGGACGGCGGCCGAATCGGTCGGAAAGACTGCCCATCGGCAATTGCCCGATACCGAATATCAATGCGAAAACCGTGAGGCTGACGCTGGCGGAGCCCAGCGTTGCGGCGATTTCAGGCAGCGCCGGCAGGTAACTGTCGGTCGCCACCGGCTGGGCCGCCAGCAGAAGCGGCAACATGAGTGCGAAGTTCAGACGAGCAGGGCGCGTGGTGTCCGGCATGACGGTTTTCGGCACGGTATCGGGCATCGGGTGAAGACAGCGGCAACGCAAGTTCGCTCTGCCAGTGAGGGCGCTGCAGCAAGATGGAAATGATGGGCGGAAGGGGCGCCGAACACGACGCCCCGTCGAGCGCTGGCTAGCTGCCGACGGATCCGGGCACGTGTTCGCGCACGATGCGACTGCGCGATATCGCCTCGGCGCGCAGCAGGTCGTATTCTGCCTTGTCGACCGGTTGAGCGTTCGCTCGCCCCAGGTCGTTCATATGGACACGATGTGTTTCGCGTGCGCTCGCGGCCGCGAGCGACGCAATCACCGTGATGCCGAACGCGATCGCACCGACGATCAGCCAGACGTAATGTGCTCCGGGCGGCGCGACCGCGGTGAACAGCGCGGGCAGCATCGCCGTGGCCGCGGTACCGAGGTTCTGCGCGATTGCCATCGCCGAGACGCGCGTGCGGGTCGGGAAGAGTTCCGGGTAAAAGGCGGGAAATACCGCGTTGTAGCCCTGGTACACCACACCCCACATGAGCATCGACATCGCGAAGGCGAGCGGCACGTTGCGGATGCTGATCGCATACAGGTAGGCGAACGCGAGCAACCCGGCGGCCAGCGAGCCGACGATGATCGGCGGCCGGCGGCCGACGCGGTCGGACAGGTTGCCGACGAACGGAATCACGATCATCGCAACGATATTGCCCATCACCGTGATCCAGAGATAGACATCTTTCTGGAATCCGATTCCATATGCCGGCTGGACCGCATAGGCTGCTCCGAAGATCGTGGCGACGACCGGAATCACGTTCATCATCGACATGCAGGCAACGCGCAACATGTCGGGAAAGTGGTGCGTGAAAGCGTCGGCAACGGGCGAGCCGGCTTGCGACCGGTTGCGTACTGCTTCGTCGAAGGCCGGCGACTCGTCGACCTCGCGGCGAATGATCAAACCCGCAACGATGACCAGCGCACTCAGCAGGAACGGAATGCGCCAGCCCCAGCTGTCGAATTGCGCGGACGGCATGTAGTAGGCGAGCGGCAGGAACACGGCGGCGGCCAGCACTTGCCCGGCCTGCACGCCCTGTAGCGTGAAGCTGACGAAGTATCCGCGCCGACCGAACGGCGCGTGCTCCAGGATCATCGAGCTCGCGCCGGTAATCTCGCCGGCCACGGCGAAACCCTGCAGCAGGCGAAGCGCCACCAGCAACGCCGGCGCGATCAGCCCGGCTTGCTGATAGGTCGGCAGCAGGCCGACTCCGACGGTCGAGATACCCATCAGGAACATGCAGAAAAGCAGGACGGTTTTCCGTCCGCGCGTGTCGCCGAGATGGCCCAGCACGAACGCGCCGATCGGACGGGACACATAGCCGACACCGTAAGTGGCCAGCGACGCAATGATGGCTGTCGTGGGGCTGCCATGCGGAAAGAATATCTGCGGGAAGATCAGCGCCGATGCCGTGGCGTAGATGAAGAAATCGTAGTATTCGAGCACCGAGCCGATCCAGCCGCTGACGGCGGCTTTTCTCGATTGGTGCCTGCCCCGGGGTTCGTCGCGCGAGGTCGTGGTCATCGTCGTCTCCAGATATTGATATGTGTGCCGGGCAACGCGGGTGATGCGGGGAGTCGTCACTGCCCGATGTGTCGACTCCGCTGTGCGACCTGACCGAGGCTCATCGATACGACGCGCGGCGAACAACCGCGGTGCGCAACGCCGCGCATCGGGGAACGGTTGCGCATGTGCGTCGGCCCCGCATCGGCAGCCGATGCGGGAATCGGCCTAATCCTTGCCGAGCGCCGAGACTGCGGCCCTCAGCGCCAGCAGATAGCTTTGGACACCGAAACCGCAAATCTGCCCGCTGACGATCTCGGCCAGCACGGAGTGATGCCGAAACGGCTCGCGCGCATGAATGTTGGACATGTGCAGTTCGACGATCGGGCACGTGAGGATGGCAAGGGCATCGCGAATGCCGTAGCTGTAATGCGTCCATGCGCCCGCGTTGATCAGCACTGCATCCTGGCGTTCCTCGAAAGCGCGATGAATGCGCTCGCACATCGCTCCTTCGCTGTTTGTCTGGAACGATTCCACCTGTGCACCCAGTTCCGTCGCCAACCCTTGCAGCCGCGCATCGATCTGCGCGAGCGTGATCGTCCCGTACTGCGCCGGATCGCGCTTGCCGAACATGTTGTGATTGATGCCGTGCAGCATCAGGATCTTCTTCATGCGAATCTCCATCGCGTGTTCAATCAAAGGGCACGGCCAGCCGATCGATCACCGAACTGGTCTCGGGGCGTACGCTGCGCCACCATGCAAACGCTTCGGCCGCCTGCTCGACCAGCATGCCGACGCCGTCCGCAATTCCATGTACGCCTGCGTTTTTCGCGAGCCGGAGAAACGGCGTCAGACGCTTGCCGTATGCAAGTTCGTAGGCCGTGCCGGCCGGACTGAACACGCTCGGCGGGACCGGCGGCAGGTCGCCGGTCAGGCTCGCCGACGTCGCATTGACGACCAGGTCGAAACGCCCCATCCGTGCGAGGTCTGCGTAGCCGCCGGCAACGAGCGGACCGCGTCCGGCAACCTGCGCGACCAATGCGCGCGCCTTGTCGACGTCGCGATTCGCGATGACCAGTTCAGCCGGTCCGGCGTCGAGGAACGGCAACAGCGCACCGCGCGCCGCGCCGCCTGCACCGAGCATCAGGACACGCTTGCCGGCCATCGGCAGCTTGAGGTTCGCCTCGATATCGCGAACCAGGCCGATGCCGTCGAAGTTGTCGGCCAGGATGCGGCCGCCGTCGAACTTGAGCGCGTTGGCCGCGCCCGCGAGCTGCGCCCGCTCGCTGCGTTCGTCCGACATCGCGAACGCGTCGAGCTTGAACGGCGCAGTGACGTTGATGCCCTTGCCGCCGCCCTCGAAAAACGCACGAACCGCGGCAGCGAAAGCGTCTGCCGGCTCGACGGGCCCCTCAATGGCCGTATAGCTGAGGTCCTGCCGCGTCTGTTGCGCGAAGAGGCCGTGAATCAATGGGGATTTCGTATGCCCGATCGGATTGCCGATCACCGCGTATTGGTCGGTCATCATTGGCTCGCTTTTGAATAGAGGACGCCGTCGGCCTGCATCGCGTCGATTTCGGCCGAATCGAACCCGAGGGCGCGCGCGATTTCCGCGTTGTGCTGCCCGAGATCGGGCGCGACGTCGCGAATCGTCGTATCGCAATCGGAAAACCGGAACGGCAGGTTGGGCAGGCGCAGCGTCCCGTAGCGCGGATGCTGTTGCTCGACGACCATGCCTCGCGCCTGGATCTGCGGATCGTTCAATACCTCGTCGATGCGCTGCACCTTCGCGCACGGAACGTCGATGCCGTCGAGCAGTTCCAGTACCGACGCGACGGAACGCGCGGCCACCCACGGCTCGACCACCGACAGAATCTCCGCGCGGTGCGCGTTGCGCCCGGTGCTGTCGTGAAACCGCGTGTCGGCGCCGAACTCCGCCGGGCCGCCGTGCGTCGCGATCAGCTCGGCGAAGCGTTTCCACGCGTCGTCGACCTGCGCGGCGATCACGAGATCGCCGTCCGAGGCGCGGAAAACGCCGTAGAGCGTCGAGGTCGGCATGTCGTGCCCGGTCTGCTGGGGCAGCACGCCCTGCAGCGTGTAGCACTGCACCGCATATTCGTGCATCGATACCAGCGTGTCGTACAGCGCCATGTCGATGTGTTGCCCGCGGCCGCTCTTCACGCGCCCCAGCAGCGCGGCGTTGATGGCCGCGACCGCATGGATGCCGGTGTACATGTCGCCGAGCGAGATGCGCAGCAGCGGCGGCCGCTCGCCCGGCGTGCCGACCATCTGCATGATCCCGCTCTTGGCTTCCGCGATCAGCCCGAAGCCTGCGCGATGCGCATCGGGGCCGGTGTGCCCGTACGCCGAAATCGAACAGTAGACGAGGCCCGGATTGCGCGCCGACAGTTCGGCATAGCCGAGCCCGAGCTTGTCCAGCGCACCCGGCCGATAGTTCTCGATGAACACGTCGGCCGAGTCGCACAGCCGCTGCATGAACGCCTTGCCGCGCGCGTCCTTCATGTTGACGCTCACGCCGCGCTTGCCCATGTTGAGCTGCAGGAAGTAGCCGCTTTGCTGGTCGTCGAGCACGGTCGCGTGCTGCCGTCCGGCGTCGCCCGAGCCGGGGCGCTCGACCTTGATGACTTCGGCGCCGAGCGCCGCGAGACAGCGCCCGACATACGGCCCGGCAAGGAAGTGGCTGTAGTCGACGACGCGAATGCCTTCGAGTGGGCGAGCCTGCATTACAGTGCCTCCGGCCGGCGCGGCACCATCAGGCGATGCTCGCCGCGTTGAACGACCTGACCGTCCTGATTGATCAGCTCCGACGGCAGCACGACGATGCCCCAGTCCGGGCGACTCTTGCTGGCCCGCATCGAGCCGACGCGGAACGTCACGTGCAGCACGTCGCCGACCTTGATCGGCAGCAGGAAATCCCAGCTCCAGCCGAGCGACATGCCCGGCAGAAAGCGATAGTCGCTCTGCGTCTTCAGGCCGTCGGCAATGGACAGGCCGAACAGCCCGTGCGCGACGAGGCACCCGAAATGGCTCGCGTTTGCGTATTCCTCGTCCACGTGGACGGGCGTATGGTCGCCGGTGAGGTTGGCGTACGCGAGAATGCGCTCCTTGGTCACGATGTAACTCGGGCTCGTGCACGCGTCACCCTCGCGCGCATCGTCCCAGTATTTCTCGACGATCGTCATGATCACGCCTCCGCGCGCGGGTCGATGGCCAGCGCCTGCGCGACGCAGGAAGCCGGTCTGGCCTGAATCAGTTCGACGGCGAGCCCGTCGGGCAGGCGAAGCCAGTTCCGCCCCTGCGGCATCTCCGTCACACCGAATCGTCGTGCCGCGGCCAGCGCGGCCTCCAGGTCTTCGCACATCACGCCGAGATGGGCGAGCCGGCCTTCCGGGCCATCGTGTTCCGGCGCGTGGATGAACTGCAGGCCGCCGAGCGTCCAGTACTGCCGCGGCGCGTCGAGCGTGCCGTCCACTTCGCGCAGGGTCATGCCGAGCACGTCCTCGAAGAAGCGGATGTGCCAGCGGATGTCCTTGACCCAGATCGCAACGTGTTCGAGATAGGCTTTCGTGGCATTCATGCGGCGGCCTCCTGCCGTTGGCGATCGGCCATCGCGCGTTCCAGCCCCTTGATGCAGGCGACGAGCGTTGCATTGACCGGGGTCGGCACGCCGTAGCGCTGCCCCCAGCGCACGACCGAACCGTTGATGAAGTCGATTTCGGTGATCGAGCCCTTCTCCAGGCTTTGCAGCATCGACGTCTTGAAGGTCGCGGGCAGCCCGTCGGCGGCCAACGTCCATGCCTGTTCGGGATCGGTCATCGACAGCTTCACGCCCGCAGCCTGCGCTGCCGCGATCGCCTCGGCCACGGCCGCGAGCGACGTCGCCTTCAACAGCGGCTCCTCGTAAAGCTGCCCATAGGTGAGGCCAGTAAGGCCGGTCAGTGCGCCCGTCGCGACATTCACCAGCAGCTTGTCCCACATCGTGCCGACGATGTTGTCGCTGATCGTCGTGGCGAGGCCGGCGGCATTGAATGCGGCGGCGATTGCCTCGACACGCGGGGTGATGCGGCCGTCGAGCTCGCCGATATAGGTGTATTTGCCGATCACGCCGGATTCGATATGACCCGCGCCGCGCAGCACGCCGCCGACGTAGGTCTTGCCCGCGAGGACGCGCTCGCGGCCGACCACGTCGATCAGGATGTCCTCGTGTCCGAGGCCGTTCTGCAGCGACAGCACGGTGGTGTCCGGCCCCACCAGCGATTGGGCGCCGCGGATGGCCGCATCGGTGTGGAAGGACTTGACCAGCACGACCACCAGGTCGGCCACGCCGACATCGGCAGCCCGAGTCGTCGCGTGGACACGTACGTGGCGGGTGCCGTCGGCGTCGTCGACGCGCAGGCCGTCACCGCGCATCGCATCGACGTGCGCGGGCGAGCGGTCGATCAGCCAGGTCTCGTGGCCGCCTTGGGTGAGGGTGGCGCCGATCGCGCAGCCCAGTGCGCCAGCCCCCAGAATCGCTATTTTCAATGGCTTCTCCTTTGTCGACCAGAGTTGGCGCTTTGGCGCCTTACTCTGGTCCCATGCAAAGCTGACGTATGGCCTCACGATAGGAGTCGCCGTTCATGCCGGCAATGCAATGGATACAATGGCGTCATTGCCCTGGACAATAACGTCATGATGCCCGCCGACCTGCCCGACCTGAAGCTGCTTCAGCTTTTCGATCTCTTGTACGACGTGCGCAGCGTCACGCGCGTAGCTGAGCAACTGGGCCAGAGCCAGCCGACGGTCAGCATCTGGCTCGGGCACTTGCGGGAACATCTGCACGATCCGCTCTTCATTCGCACGCCCGGCGGTATGGCGCCGACACCGCAAGCCGACGCGCTGATCGGCCCATGCCGGGAAATTCTCGAATCTCTGCGGCGTTTCACTGCGTGGGAGATCGCGTTCGATCCTGCGACGGCCCAGCGACGGTTTCGCATCTGCATGACCGACGCAAGCCACATCACGCTGCTCCCGCGGCTGCTGGCCCATGTCCGGGCGCAGGCACCCGGGGTCCGGCTGGAAGCCGCACGGATCGACGGCAATACGGAGCGCGCGCTCGAATCCGGCGAAGCCGATCTCGCGATCGGCTATGTGCCATGGCTCGGCGGCGGTATTTACCAGCAGAAGCTGTATGACCAGGACTGGATTTGTCTGGTGAATCGGCATCACCCGAGGATTCGCGGCCGGCTCGGGGCAAAGCAGTATCGTTCGGAAGGACATGTCGCCATCACGGCGGGAACCGGGGCGCAACTCCTCGAACAGGCGCTGCGGCAGGCGCGCATTGAGCGAGACGTGGTGCTGGAATTGCCGGGCTTTCTGGGGTTGGGGGCAATCGTCCAGACGACCGACCTGATTACGACGCTACCCCGTCATATCGGCCAGACATTGGCCCAGGCGAGCGATCTGGCGGTTCATGCATGCCCGATCCCGGTCGAAGGTTTCGCGGTACGGCAGCATTGGCATGCGCGCTATCACCATGAGGCCGGCAATCGATGGCTGCGTGGTGTCGTGATTCGATTGTTCGGTGGATCGCATTGACTTGCGGCTTTGGCGTTCGCGATAGACGCACTTCCAGCGTCGCCGACACCCGGCGGACGGCACGCGCGGATTCGAACTTACGGGGCTCGAGTCCTGTGTGTCCCTGGCATCGAAGGCCCGCTGGGTAGCCACCTGTGCGCGTTTCCCAGGAATGTCGAACGACGCACGGGCAGCGGGAGTTGGATGCCGGATGATGCCGTCGATAACCTGCGGATCCGATGCAATGCGCGGAGTGTTATCCGTTGGAAAAAATACTTTGATACCCGCTGTCGACCACATCCAATCTGAAGGCAGGACATATGTTTGTCGTCTCCAGTCCGCTTGCCGCCTGGTCGATCGTTGTAGCTTCCGGCCTATTGGAAGTCGTGTTTTCCGTGACGATGAAGCTCTCTGAGAGCTACACAAAAGTACTGCCGCAGGTCAGGTTCGCATGGAGATGCTTCGGGTGAACGGCGCTACGTTATCGAAGGTGGCGCGCGTTGCCACGGCGCGAAAGTCGTGACCGGTGCGTCGACTGCACAGTGCGGTTGAAGCTGCGGGACATGATTCGGCTTCAGGCGATGCCGGATTCGTTCGCAGACCGATTCATGCCACGCGATACCACGCGATGAATCGCGTCACTCCCCCGACATATTTCGGTGTGCGACACGATACGCCCCAGGACTACACCCGAACCGCGCCTTGAACGCCCGCCCGAAATGCGTGATGTCCGAAAACCCGCACGCGATCGCAAGCTCCAGCAACGTGCGGTTGGTATCCGCCGGATCCTCCAGCGCACGCCGGCTCGCCTGTAGCCGGTATTCCTGGATCAGGCTCTGTGGCGTCCGCTCGGTTGCGGCCAGCGCGCTGTACAGCGTGCGCCGCGACACGTTCAGCGCGCTTGCCAGCTTGTCCGGCGATAGATCGGGATCGCTGTAGTGGTGCGACAGATAGATTTCCGCATTCATCCGCAAGGTCGCGCTGCGCGCATCGGCGCCGGTCAGCGACTCGCTCGCCTCGCGGCGGATCACCGAATCGAGCAGCATCAGCGTCGACTGCTCGAAGCCGAACAGGCTTTCCGGATCGTTCGGCACCTGCCCGTCCATCAGGTAACGGATCGATTGAAGAGCCAGTTGCGCATTGCCGACGGTCTTGCGCACCTGCACGCCCGCGCGCTCCACGAACCAGCGCCACATCGTGCCGCTTCTCGGCGGCGTCAGCGCGGCAACGAAGCGCGACGCGTTCGCGGATTCGATCGTGTACGGCTGCGTCGCATCGTAGATCACCCACTCGCCGGGACTGACGGTCGACGTCGCGTTGCGCTGCGTGACGCGGCTTTGCCCGGTGATCTGGAACAGAATCTTGTAGCAGTCGCTGTCGGCGCGCGACGCGAGCGAGCGATCGCGATCGACGAGGATCGCGGTGGTGTCGACGTCGGCCATGCGCAGGCCGCCGACCGTGGCCACCCGCGCCGACATCCGGAACAGCGGGCCGGTGTCGTGAAAGACCAGCGGCAGGAAGCTGTCCGCGATCAGGTCCCGCAGATTCGCGCTGCGGCTGCTGCTGGCGTCGACGACGAGTTCGTGTGCCATTGCCGGAAGAGGGAGAGGGCCAGGGAACGCGTCGGGCTTGATGCAAACGGCAGGACGCGGATTGAGACGTCGCCATTGTCGGGAGCATGGGTCCGCAGCGTCAATGGTGGTTTCTACAAGGAAGCCGCTGCGCCATGCCGATCTGCACGCTGAAGCCAAAAGTGTGCACGCAACGCCGATCGGCGCATGCGACGCGTCCCTAGAATCGACGAGCGGCCGGCAAGCCGGGCCTTTCACTCAATTTCGATTTCCGGAGGAATACAGATGGCACTGGTTCGGATGCTGGACGAAGTCAGGGCGTTTCTCGCGCGCGAACACGGGCATTACATCGACGGCCGCGCGGTTGCCGGCCGTGGCGAACGGATCGAGGTACGCGATCCGGCGACGCACGCGGTGATCGGCTCCGTCGCGCAGGCGACCGACGACGACGTCGAAACCGCGATCGCGTCGTCCCATCGCGCGTTCCGCGGCGAGTGGGCGAGCCTGACGCCGGCCGATCGCGAGCGCATCCTGCTGCGCTTCGCGGACCTGATCGACGCACACGGGGAAGCGCTCGCGCAGATCGAAACCGCGCAGTCGGGCAAGCTCATCGGGCTGTCGCGCGTGATCGAGGTCGGCTGGTCGGCTCGCTGGCTGCGCTATTACGCGGGCTGGGCCACCAAGATCGCGGGCGAAACGCTTGCCCCGTCGTATCCGAGCATGAACGGCGAGCGCTACACGTCGTTCACGCTGCGCGAGCCGCTGGGGGTCGTGTTCGGGATCATTCCGTGGAATTTTCCGGTGATGATCCCGGTGTGGAAATTCGGTGCGGCGCTCGCGACCGGCAACACGGTGCTCATCAAGTCGTCGGAGTTCACGCCGCTCACGATGCTGCGCATCGCCGAGCTGGCGACCGAAGCCGGGCTGCCGCCCGGCACGCTCAACGTGATCAACGGCACCGGCCAGGTCGGCGCGCAGGTGATCCGCGATCCGCGCGTGGCAAAGGTGTCGTTCACGGGCTCGGTGCCGACCGGCCGCATCATTGGCGAGGAAGCCGTCAACGCGAACTTCACGCGCTTCACGCTCGAACTGGGCGGCAAGAACGCGGCGGCGTTCCTGCCGGATACGCCGGTCGACAAGATCCTCGACGGCATCGTCGAGGCCGGGTTCCTGCATAGCGGGCAGGTGTGCGCGTCGGCTGAGCGCTTCTTCGTGCATCGTTCGAAGTTCGACGAGGTGGTCGAGAAGATGAAGGCACGCCTCGACAGCTTCCAGCCGGCCGATCCGATGGACGACGCCGGGATGATCGGCCCGGTCTGCAACGAACCGCAGTTTCGCAAGTGCCTCGACGCATTCGAGCTCGCGCGTACGGAAGGCGACACGATCGTCACGGGCGGCGGCGCGTATGCGCGTGACGGCTTTTACGTGAAGCCGACGATCGTGCTGCCGCGCTCGCTGCAATCGGCGTCGTACCGCAAGGAGATCTTCGGGCCGGTCGGCGCGTTCGTGCCGTTCGACGACGAGGAAGAACTGATCGCGATGATGAACGACACACCGTTCGGGCTGACGGCCAGCCTGTGGACGAACGATCTTTCGAAGGCCCTGCGTTACGTGCCGCGCATCGAAGCCGGCACCGTGTGGGTGAACATGCATACGCTCGTCGATCCGGCCGTTCCTTTCGGCGGTGCGAAGGGCTCCGGTGTCGGCCGCGAGTACGGCTCGTCGTTCATCGACGCGTACACCGAGCCCAAATCGGTGACCATTCGCTTCTGACGTTTGCAGGTGGCGCGTGACGCGGGCCGGCGGCCGGAACCGCAACACTTCGCGATGCCAGCCGCCAGCCCGCCGTGGACGACCTCAGACCGCGCTGGCCTCGTCGATCTTGCGGATATCTTCGTTGTCGAGCCGCACGCGGATTGCTTCGCCGAGCAATTCGAGCTGCGCGAGCGACGTCGCACTCGCGATCGGCGCGGTGATCGACGGGCGTGCGATCTGCCATGCGAGCGCGATCGCGGCCGGCTGCGTGCCGTGCCTGGCCGACACGTCGTCGAGTGCCGCGAGAATGCGCAGCCCGCGCGCGTCGAGATAGCCGGCGACGCGATCGCCGCGCACGCTCTTCTTCAGGTCGGCCTCGCTGCGGTACTTGCCCGACAGGAAGCCGCTCGCGAGCGCGTAGTAGTTGACGACGCCGAGCTTCAGGTCGCGCACGACCGGCTCGAGATCGCGTTCGTACGCGGCGCGATCGATCAGGTTGTATTCCGGCTGGATCACCTGGTACGCGGGCAGGCCGTCGCGCTTGCTGAGGTCGGCGGCTTCGCGCAGGCGTGCGCCGCTGTAGTTCGACGCGCCGATGATGCGCACCTTGCCCGCGTCGATCAGCGTCTGGTATGCGCCGAGCGTTTCCTCGAGCGGAGCCGTGTCGGCGAGATCGCGGTGTGAGAAATACAGGTCGATGTAGTCGGTTTGCAGGCGGCGCAGCGAATCGTCGGCGGCCTTCAGGATGTTGTCCCGGGTCAGCCCCGCGCGCGCCGCGAGCAGGCCGACCTTGGTCGCGATCACGACCTGCTCGCGCTTGCCCGAGCGCTTGAGCCACTTGCCGATGATGGTTTCCGATTCGCCGCCGCTGTTGCCGGGCGCCCATGCCGAATAGACGTCGGCTGTGTCGATGAAATTGATGCCGGCGTCGGCGAGCGCGTCGAGCAGCGCAAACGATGTGTTCTCGTCGACGGTCCAGCCGAAGACGTTGCCGCCGAAGGCGAGCGGGGAAACCTGGAGGTCCGACGTGCCGAGGGTGCGTAGTGCCATGTTGTTCTCCGGAATCTGAGGGGTGACGGGTTGGAACGACGGGATTGGCCGGGATGAATGCGACGGGACGGCGGTTGGGTGGAGCGCTTGCGCCGTTGTCGCGGGACGCTGGACATTCTCGCCGATCGACCGGATTCGTGCAGGGGGCGCGCGGCCGTGAAGACGGAGGGATTGCAGCCGATGGCGGACGAATCGTCCGTTACGTGGATGATCCGTGCGGCTGCGTTCGATCGGGAACTGAATTTTGCGGCGGCGGGGGCGTGGCGGCTGGAGGAGATACACGCGGAAACCGGGCGTATCGCAGCACGACGCCGGAGCGGAACGAACAACGGGCGGCAAGGTGCCGCCCGCGATCAATCAGCGCCCCAACCCGTTACCGCAACTGCACGGCCGCCAGAAACAGCACCATGCTGCCGATCGCGCCATCCAGCACGCGCCACGCAACGGCCTTGCGGAACCACGGCGCGAGCAGCCGCGCACCGTATCCGAGCCCGAGGAACCACACGACGCTGACCGACATCGCGCCGATCGCGAACGCAAGCCGCGTGCCTTCCGGTTCGCGCGCACCGGCCGTGCCGATCAGCAGGAACGTGTCGAGATACACATGCGGGTTGAGCCAGGTGAACGCGAGCGTCATCAGCACGATCGCGACCGCGCTCTGCGGCGGCGGCGCGACCGCGTCGCCGCGGACGTCGAGCGTTTCGTGTCCGGGCTTGAACGCGCGGCGCAGCGCGTTGATGCCGAACCACGCGAGATAGGCGAGGCCGACGTACAGTACCGCGTGGACGAAGGTCGGGTAGCGCTCGACGAGCACCGACGCGCCGCCGACGCCTGCGCCGATCAGGATCATGTCGGACAGCGCGCACAGCAGCACGATCTTGCCGACATGCGAGCGCATGATGCCTTGCCGGAGCACGAATGCGTTCTGCGCGCCGATGGTGACGATGAGCGACCCGCACAGGGCGGCACCGTGGGAAAAAGCGATCCAGTTCATGATGGGGAATCGAGGCAGTAGACGGGTGAATCGGTTGGCGCTAGTCTGCGGTCAGCCTGGAAATAAGAGAAGCTAATTCACCTAATGTCGATTAAGGAAATCTAATGCTCGACTACGCGTTGCTCGACGCCCTTGCGGCCGTGATCCGGCACGGTTCGTTCGAACGGGCGGCCAAGGAGTTGAATGTCACGCCGTCGGCGGTGTCGCAGCGCGTGAAGCTGCTGGAGGAGCGCGTCGGCAGCGTGCTGGTCAGGCGCGGGCAGCCGTGCGTCGCGACCACGTCGGGGGCGCTGCTGTGCCGGCATACCGAGCGCGTGCAGTTGCTCGAGGCCGAACTGGGCGGCCGGATGCCCGCATTGCCGGGCCAGATCGCGAGCGCCTGGCCGACCTTGCGCGTGGCGGTCAACGACGACAGCGTCGCGACCTGGTTCATCGACGCGGTCGGGCCGTTCTGCACGGAGCGCGAGACCTTGCTCGACCTCGTGATCGACGACCAGGACTACACGGCCGCGCGCATTCGCGACGGCAGCGTGCAGGGCGCGGTGACCGCGCAGGCCGAGCCGATCCAGGGATGCCGGTCGACGCGGCTGGGGCGCATCCGCTATCGCGCGGTCTGTTCGCCGGCGTTCTACGAGCGCTATTTCGGCGCGGGCATTACGCGCGATGCGCTGCGCCGCGCGCCGTGCGTGATGTTCAATCCGAAGGACGGCTTGCAGGCGCGTTTCATCCGGCGCGTGACGCGCGCGGAGCTCGATCCGCCGCAACACTGGATACCGCACGTCGCCGGCTATCTGCGCGCGTGCGAAACGGGGCTGGGATGGGGGATGTGCCCGGACCGGATGGTCGATCGCCAGTTGGCGGCGGGCGAGCTGGTCGACCTGTCGCGCGGACGGACCGTCGACATCGAGCTCTACTGGCAGAGCTGGCGCCTGTCGATCGGCTGGCTCGACGATTTCAGCGCGGCGCTGAAGGCGCGCGCTGCGCTGTTTCTCGACTGATCGGAGCGGGAGAGGCGGGCGGCGGCGCGTAACGTGCGCCGCGCGGGTTCAGACGTGATGCAGGCCGTCGAAGTCGACGATCTGCACGTGGCGGCCCTGCATTTCGATCAGGCCGCGCTTCTGGAACTTCGACAGCGTGCGGCTGACCGTTTCGAGCGTCATGCCGAGGTAGCTGCCGATGTCTTCGCGCGTCATCCGCAGGTTGAATTCCGACGGCGAGTAGCCGCGCTTCAGGTAGCGCGCCGATACGTCGAGCAGGAACGCGGCGACGCGCTCTTCGGCGTTCAGCGAACCGAGCAGCATCGTCTGCGACGTTTCGCGCACGATCTGCTCGCTCATCAGCTTGTGCATGCGCAGCTGCATCGAGCCTGCTTCCGAGCACAGCGACTTGAGCGCGCTGTACGGGATCACGCAGACGGAGCTGTCTTCCAGCGCGACCGCGGTGCGCGGGTGCGTGTCGTCGCAGATGCCGTCGAGGCCGAGCGCTTCGCCCGCGAGGTGCAGGCCGGTGACCTGCTCGCGGCCGTCGTGGCGCGTGGCGACGGTTTTCAGCGAACCCGAGCGCACCGCGTACAGGTTGTCGAACGTGTCGCCTTCGCGGAACAGCGCTTCGCCGCGCTTGACCGGGCGTGCCGCGCAGATGACCGTCTCGAGGCGGCTGAGCGCTTCGGGTGCGAGGCCCTGCGGCATGCACAGGTGGCGCATCGCGCATGACGAGCAGTGCGGGGCCTGGCGGGGAGCCCAGCTGCCTGCATGGGACGGGGCGGCGGGACGTGTGGCGACGGGCGTCAGCATGATCGTTTTCTCCGGCGTTGAATCGACGGAATCATTGTCCCACCGCAAGTTGCGGCTGTCGGGTGACAAAACGTCGCGACCGCGCGCGCATGCCGTGGCCCGTGCTCGGTGCGCGATGCATGCGCCGACGTTGTTCAGCTTTCCTGTTCGTCGACGTGTGCGGCAGCCGGGATCAGCAGCACGGGCAGCGTCGCATGGCGCACGCACTGTTCGGCGATGCTGCCGAGCACGAGGCGGCGGAACCCGCGGCGGCCGTGCGTGCCGAGCACGAGCAGATCGGCGTCGAACGCCTTCGCGCCGTCGAGGATCAGCGTCGACACGTCGTGGAGCGACGACGCCTCGCTCATCAGTGTCTCGCCCTTCACGCCGGCCGCCTGCATCAGCTTGGTGAAATCCGCCGCGAGCGCATTGCCCTGCGCGACGAGCTGGTCGCGCAGCACGGACGGGTCGTAGCCCGGCACGTTGTAGTAGATCGCGGCGTTCTCGACGACGTAGAACGGCCGCAATTCCGCGCCGTGCTCCTTCGCGAGCGCGAGTGCGGCGTCGAACGCATGGCGGGACGTGTCGCTGCCGTCGATGGCAACCAGAATGCGCTTGTACATAGTGTCTCCGAGTGGCGGGTTGAACAGAAGTCGGCCGAACGACCGAGCGGGTCGTGCGTTGCTGCGAGGCAGGGTAAACCAACGGCAGGGACTTTGCAGCGACGTGCCGGCCGTCGCGATCGCGGCGTTTTCGGCGTCGCGGCGACGTGCTGCGATCGCGGGCCATGCGCACGCTGCATGCTGTGTTGCGGGATGTGTCCAATGTGCGCGCGGAGCGCAGCATGGCATCCGCCGTCCGGACGATGGAGCGTGACGGCTAACCACGCAATGACAGCGCAATGACAGCGCGAACGCCGTGCGGATCGCGCAGCGTCGCCGGTAACGGTTGCACCGGCATCGTCCGATGGCCTGCCATGCGAACGCGCCCTGGCCGCGGCTCCGCCTCGTCGACGCATGCGAACGCATGCCGACGACCGTTCCGGCCAACCGCGCGCAATGCCATCCATTGAAGCGCAATCGCGTCGCGACAACATGACGTCGATCAACGCCTGTGCATCGGCGTCGACCGGAATTCGATGCTCGACGTCGCGAAACCGCGAATTTCGCACCAAAACCGACGTTGATATCGATACCAATGCCGACTCGGACGATCGCGCAGCGTGCGCGCGCCGATCCGCTTCCATCGACCGTCGGCCATCGGTCCCGATTCAACCCGGCAAACGAACGATCGATTCAGCCGCCGCGCGCTACCTCGGCATCGCCGTGATTTCGATCACGCGTTCCGGCCGCCGGCTATGACCGGGCCAGTACGCGCTGCCGTACATCCGGTGAACCGGGCCGAAAGGTTCGTCTCCTGCGTGTGACGGCGCGTCGAAACCCTTTTCGATCACCATGTAGCCATCACGCAGCGCGAACGCCGGGTGATTGCCGCCGGGCCGGCTGTCGAAGCCGGCGAAGCCGTCGCCGGCTTCGGGCATCGCGTTGACGAGCGACGCGTTGCTGTGCGTGATCTGGTCCGGCGAGAATGCGCGACCGCTCGCGAGACGCGCCGCCTCGCGATTCTTGCCGTCGGTATCGACGGTGCTGTCGTGCGTGTCGTCGTTGTCCAGTTCGACGCTGCGCGGATGCGCGGGGTGCGTTTGAGCTGACGATTCCATCGCGGCTCTCCTGGCGGCGAAGCGGTCCGGATCGAAGCAAATCCCGTTCCGGGCACGACGGGAAAAAGGCGCGCGGGCGATCGCCGCGGTCGCGGGGCGCGCGCTGATTTGTCATGATTTATTTGAGCTAGAACACCCGTTTTCTACAGAGTATGATTCTTTTCCTGCGAAGCGGCGACAGGGGAAGAGGTCTTGCCGCCACTGCCCGCGCCGGGGACGCCGTAGCACCCTGAAGACGGGTAGTGAACAACAAAGCAAGGGACTAGAGGTGGCGGATTCATGCAAGCGACTACTGCCTTCACGCACCGTGGATATCTGTTGAACTGCGCGCCCGCGCGCGCCGGTGACGGTTTGTTCAAGCCCTACGTCGTGATCTCCCGATCGAGCGACGGAGAACTCGTCGCGAACCGTTTTTTTCCGACCGAGCTCCAGTTTGACGACGAAGGCGACGCGATCGCGCACGCGCGCGACTGGGCGGTGCGCTGGATCGACGCGAGCAGCATCACGGTCTGACGCCGTCGCATGCCGGCAGCATCGGCCGTCCGGCCGATCCCCGCGCGTGCCGCCGCCGGACGAAAACGCGGTAATCTTGTGGAACCCGTCACTTTATTAGCGGCCGTGCGATCGAGCGCGGCTGCCCGCATTGGCATATGTCCACATCACCCGCCCGTCAGTGGGGCCTCGAAGAAATCGTTGCCGGCTTGCGCGAGTCGCGCGAGGAACTCCATCGCACGCGTCATCCGCGCGGCATCCGCGAGCTGCCGTCGCGCGACGCGATCTGCAAGATCGTCACCGGCCTGCGCGCGTCGATGTTTCCGACGCACTACGGCGCGCCGGATCTGACCGACGAAAGCGTCGATTATTACGTCGGCCATACGCTCGAAAGCACGCTGCGAATCCTGTCCGAACAGATTCGCCGCGCGCTGCCGTTCCTGCCCGAGTATGCGGACACGCCGTTCGCGGCGCTCGACGAACGCGCGTTCGAGATCGCGCGCGAGTTCGGCCGGCAGTTGCCGTCGGTGCGCGCGCTGCTGGTCAGCGACATCCAGGCCGCCTACGCGGGCGATCCGGCCGCGCAGCACATCACCGAAATCCTGCTGTGCTATCCCGGCGTGCTCGCGATGATGCACCACCGGCTCGCACACGCATTGCACCAGCTTGGTGTGCCGCTGCTCGCGAGATTCATCAATGAAATCGCGCACTCGGCCACCGGCATCGACATCCATCCGGGCGCGCGGATCGGCCCGAGCTTCTTCATCGACCACGGCACCGGTGTCGTGATCGGCGAAACCGCGATCATCGGCGAACGCGTGCGCCTGTACCAGGCCGTCACACTGGGCGCGAAGAGTTTCCCGGCCGATGGCGAAGGCACGCTGGTCAAGGGCAACGCACGGCATCCGATCGTCGAGGACGACGTGGTGATCTACGCGGGCGCGACGATCCTCGGCCGCGTGACGATCGGGCGCGGCTCGGTCATCGGCGGTAACGTGTGGCTCACGCACAGCGTGCCGCCCGGTACGAGCGTCGCGCAGGGCAAGGTCCGCGAGGGCGGGAGCGCCGACAAGCCGTAACGCGGCGCGCGAACGGCGCGGGCGTCGTTCGCGCGATGCAGGCACGTGCGTGCGGGGGCTGCCGCGCAGCCAGCGACGCCTGTCGTGCGTACGTGCCGCGATGCGCGATCGACGCGGCACCCCGACACGCCGACACCCCGACACCCCGACACCCCGCACGCGAGGGCGGCGCACGGCCGCTGCCGCCGCCGGTCGGAACGTCAGTGCTTGCCGGCCGGCGAGCGGTGCTTGTACAGCACGTCCTGGTCGACGCGGATCAGGTTCTGCCCGGCATCCACGACGAAATCCACGCCGTTGTACGCGCTGCCCGTGAGCAGCAGGATCGCGCTCGCGACATCGTCGGGGCCGGCGATGCGCGCAAGCGGCGTCGACGCGCGGCTCGCGTGTTCGAAGTCGGCCTGCGTCTGGTCGTCGCTCGGCAGCATCAGCCCGGGGAACACCGCATTCACGCGCAGCACCGGCGACGACGACAGCGCGAGCATCTGCGTGAGGTTGCCGAGCGCGGCCTTCGCGACCGTGTAGCTGAAATGGTCGCGGTGGAAGTTTTCCTTGATCTTCTGGTCGATCACGTTGACGACGACGCCCTGCGTGCCGGCTGCGCGAGCCCGTTCGTAGAACGCGCGCGTGAGCAGGATCGGCGCGCGGCAGTTGACGGCCCAAGCCTGGTCGAACGCGGCGAGGTCGAAGCTCGGGAAATGGTCCTGCCAGAACACCGATGCGTTGTTGACCAGCACGTCGAGGCGGCCGAAGCGCGCATAGACCTGGTCGATCAGTGCGTTGATCTGCGCGGCATCCGACAGGTCGGCCTGCAGCGCGACCGAATCGTGCCCGCGTTCGGCGATCGCGCGGGCCGCCGCCTGCGCGGCATCGGCGGAGCGGTCGTAGTGGACCGCGGTGCGATAGCCGTGCGCGGCGAAATACTCGGCGAACGCGCGCCCGGCCCGGCGCGCGGCGCCGGTCACGAGCACGACAGGCGCATGTGCCGCTTGCTTCGTGGACTGCATTACGTATTCGTCAGGTTGACTGAAGAAGGATTCGCGACGATCGACAGGAATTCGCGCCGCGTCGACGGATCGGTGCGGAACGTGCCGAGCATGCGCGACGTGACCATCTCGACACCTGGCTTGTGAATGCCGCGCGTCGAGATGCACTGGTGCGCGGCTTCGAGGATCACACCGACGCCCTTCGGCTGCAGCACGTCGAACAGCGTGTCGGCGATCTGCACGGTCATCTTTTCCTGGATCTGCAGGCGCTTCGCGAATGCGTCGACGAGGCGCGCGAGCTTCGAGATGCCGACGACGCGATGGTTCGGCAGATACGCGACGTGCGCGCGGCCGATGATCGGCACCATGTGGTGCTCGCAATAGCTCTCGAAGCGGATGTCCTTCAGCACGATCATCTCGTCGTAGCCGTCGACTTCGCTGAACGTGCGCGCAAGGATGTCGTGCGGTTCCAGCGCATAGCCGGCGAAGAACTCTTCGTATGCGCGCACGACGCGTGCCGGCGTGTCGAGCAGCCCTTCGCGGGCGGGATCGTCGCCGGCCCAGCGCAGCAACACGCGAACGGCATCCTCGGCTTCTGCCCGGCTCGGCCGGGATGCGGCCGGCTCGGGCCGTGCGGTTTTTTTACCCATCTGGTCGCTCCATCGAATGCGGCCGCCAGCGGCGGCGCGGATATCCGGCCATTGTTTCATGCTTTCGAGAGGCGTGCGTGCGGCCCGCCGCTCACTTCGGCCATTCGTCCTGCTCGTCGTTGAACAGCGACGCGACGACACCGCGCAGCCACGCGGTGCGCGGATCGTTGTGGAACTTGCGATGCCAGTGCTGCTTCAGGTCGAAGCGCGGCAGCGGCACCGGCGGCTCGACCGGCACGATGAACGCATGCTCGGCCGCATACGCATAGCCGATCGCGTGCGGCACCGTCGCGATCAGGTCGGTGCGGCTCAGGATGAACGGCAGGCTCATGAAGTGCGGCGTTTCGAGCACCGCGCGCCGCTGCATGCGCTGCTTCGCGAGGTATTTCTCGAGTACCTCCTGGCTGCGCCCTTCGGCACGCACCACCGCGTGCCCGCATGCGAGGAACTGCTCGGCCGTGAACGGACGCGCCTGTTCGAGCGGATGGCCGCGCCGCATCAGGCACACGAACCGGTGCGTGAACAGACGCTGCTGGAAGAAGTTGTTGCCGTCCAGGTCGGGGAAGTAGCCGACCGCGAGATCGATCGAGCCGGCTTCGAGGCCGCGTCCGACTTCGTCGTGCGCGAGCGAGACCGAGCGCAGGTTCGCGTGCGGCGCGCGCGTCGCGAACGCCTGCAGCAGCTTCGGCAGGAACACGATCTCGCCGACATCCGACAGCGCGATCGAGAACGTATGGGTGCTCGCCGCCGGATCGAAGTCGTGCGGCGCGACGAGCCCGCGCTCGATCTGCGCGAGCGCGTCGCGCGCGGCCGGCAGCAGCGCGAGCGCGCGCGGCGTCGGCTCCATCCCGCGCGACGTGCGCACGAACAGCGGATCGCCGAAGTACTCGCGCAGGCGGCCGAGCGCCGTGCTCACGCGCGGCTGGCTCACGCCGAGCAGGTCGCCGGCGCGGCTGACGTTGCGCGTGTCGTCGAGCGCCACGAGGTAGGGAATCAGGTTCAGATCGAGCGCGTCCATCGTAAGGCCAGTATCCGGGAAACGTATACAACTTATCTCCTAAATCGCGTTGCCGCATAGTCGGGAAAGCGCTCAAATGGTTTCCATTACTCGAACCAATGTTCAGGAGACGAACAATGCGCACCCAGGTCGCCATCATCGGCGCCGGTCCGTCCGGCCTTTTGCTTTCCCATCTGCTGCGCCTGCAAGGCGTCGATGCCATCCTCGTCGAGGCGCGTTCGCGCGAATACTGCGAGAACCGCATCCGCGCCGGCGTGCTGGAGCAGGGCACCGTCGACACACTGAACGAAGCCGGCCTGGGCGAGCGGATGCGCCGCGAAGGGCTCGAACATCACGGCATCGAGCTGCTGTTTTCCGGCCAGCGCCACCGCATCGACCTGAGCGCGCTGACGGGCGGCCGCGCGATCACCGTCTACAGCCAGCACGAAGTCGTGCGCGACCTGATCGCGGCCGGCGACGCGCACGGCCACCAGATGCATTTCGAAGTCAGCGACGTCGCGCTGCACGACGTCGAAAGCGAGCACCCGTTCGTCACGTTCAAGCACGCCGACGGCCGCGCGGACCGCATCGACTGCGACTACATCGCCGGCTGCGACGGCTTCCACGGCATCGCGCGCCAGACGATTCCCACCGAGCGGCTGAACACGTTCGAGCGCGTCTACCCGTTCGCGTGGCTCGGCATCCTGGCCGACGCGGCGCCGTCGCTCGACGAACTCGTCTACGCGCATCACGACAACGGCTTCGCGCTGTTCTCGATGCGCTCGCCGACGGTTACGCGTCTCTACCTGCAGTGCAAGCCCGACGAAAACCTCGCCGAATGGTCCGACGCGCGCGTCTGGGACGAATTGCATACGCGCTTCTCGAACGACACCGGTTGGACGCCGGCCGAGGGCCGGATCACGCAGAAGAGCGTGACGCCGATGCGCAGCTTCGTGTCGGAGACGATGCAGCACGGGCGCCTGTTCCTGGCCGGCGACGCCGCGCACATCGTGCCGCCGACCGGCGCAAAGGGGATGAACCTCGCGGTGGCCGACGTCCGCGCGCTGTCCCGCGCGCTGGGCGCGCGTTACCGGAACGGCGACGCGACGCCGCTCGAGCGCTATTCGGCGACCTGTCTCGAACGTGTATGGCGCGCCGAGCACTTCTCGTACTTCATGACGAACATGCTGCATGCGTCGCCGGAGGACTCGCCGTTCGTCAATCGCCTGAAGTTTGCCGAACTGAAGTATGTGACGCGCTCGCGGGCCGCCGCGCAATCGCTGGCCGAAAACTACGTCGGCCTGCCGTTCGACGACCAGGCACCCCCCGAGGGATCCCGCCTTGACAACGCGCTGTGCGCGACTCTATGATCGGCCATCGTTCGCTAATCGAATCTAGGTTCGAATAGCGAACAAATGCCGAGGGTCGAAGACGGCCTCCGGCGCGGCACGCGACACGCGCGTGTCCCCTCGACAGGCCGCGCATCGTGCCGCGGGTACGTATCAGGAAGAGACATGGTCAACAAGATTTTCGAATCGCTTCAGTCGGCGGTCGCGGACGTCCACGACGGCGCGACCATCATGATCGGCGGCTTCGGCACGGCAGGCATGCCGTCCGAGCTGATCGACGCGCTGATCGAGCAGGGCGCGCGCGGCCTGACGATCGTCAACAACAACGCGGGTAACGGCGAGACGGGTCTCGCGGCGCTGCTCAAGGCGAAGCGGGTGAGCAAGATCATCTGCTCGTTCCCGCGCCAGAGCGACTCGCAGGTGTTCGACGCGCTGTACCGCGCGGGCGAGATCGAGCTGGAGCTCGTGCCGCAGGGCAACCTCGCGGAGCGGATCCGCGCGGCGGGCGCCGGCATCGGCGGCTTCTTCACGCCGACGGGCTTCGGCACGAAGCTCGCGGAAGGCAAGGAAACGCGCGTGATCGACGGCAAGTCGTATGTGTTCGAGACGCCGATCCACGCCGATTTCGCGCTGGTGAAGGCGTACAAGGGCGATCGCTGGGGCAACCTGGTGTATCGCAAGACCGCGCGCAACTTCGGGCCGATCATGGCCAGCGCCGCGAAGGTCGCGATCGCGCAGGTGTCGGAAGTGGTGCCGCTCGGCGGACTGAACCCGGAACACATCGTGACGCCGGGCATTTTCGTGCAGCGCGTCGTCGAAGTGCCGCAGGCCGCGCATGCGGCCGAGCTGGCCGCCGAACGTGCATCGCAAGCCGCCTAAGGAGACCGAGATGAAACGACTGACCCGCGATGAAATGGCCAAGCGCGTCGCCCTGGATATCCCCGAAGGCGCTTACGTGAACCTCGGCATCGGCGTGCCGACGCTGGTGGCAAACCACCTCGACCCGAGCAAGGAAATCTTCCTGCACAGCGAGAACGGCCTGCTCGGCATGGGCCCGGCGCCCGCGCCCGGCGAGGAAGACGACGAGCTGATCAACGCCGGCAAGCAGCACGTGACGCTGCTCACCGGCGGCGCGTATTTCCACCACTCGGATTCGTTCGCGATGATGCGCGGCGGCCACCTCGACTACTGCGTGCTCGGCGCGTTCCAGGTGTCGGCGAACGGCGACCTCGCGAACTGGCATACGGGCGCGCCCGATGCGATTCCGGCCGTCGGCGGCGCGATGGACCTCGCGATCGGCGCGAAGCAGGTGTTCGTGATGATGGAACACCTGACGAAGCAGGGCGAGAGCAAGATCGTCGCGGCGTGCTCGTATCCGGTGACCGGCGTGCAGTGCGTGAGCCGCATCTATACCGATCTCGCCGTGCTCGACGTGACGTCCGACGGCCTCGCGGTGAGCGAGATCTTCACCGACCTGTCGTTCGACGAACTGCAGAAACTGACCGGCGTGCCGCTGATCGACGCGACGCGCAAGGCCGCGGCCTGAACCGCAAGCGTGCCGGCGCGCGCGAGCGAGCGCACGCCGGCGCGCTTGGGTAGACAATAGGCGCACGCCGTTTCCCCACTCTGATGCCATGCTCGAAGACAGTGCCCGCCTGACCTCCCTCATCTGCGGCACCGAGCCGCTCAACCGGATCTGGTCGCCCCGCGCGACGATCCAGCGGATGCTCGACGTCGAAGCCGCGCTCACGCGTGCGCTCGCCGCGCAGCAGGTGATTCCCGCCACGGCGGT
Source organism: Burkholderia sp. A9 (assembly GCF_000801975.1). Classification (NCBI taxonomy): domain Bacteria; kingdom Pseudomonadati; phylum Pseudomonadota; class Betaproteobacteria; order Burkholderiales; family Burkholderiaceae; genus Burkholderia; species Burkholderia sp. A9. The sequence goes on from NZ_JSZN01000017.1 coordinate 44,346, forward strand.
CGCGCCGATCGAACGCGCGTGCGATGCCGGCCGGCTCGACGCCGATGCGCTCGCGCGTGGCGCGGCGCTCGGCGGCAATCTCGCGATTCCGCTCGTCAAGCTGCTCACCGCCGAGGTGAAGGCCGACGACCCCGAGGCCGCGAAGTTCGTGCACTGGGGCGCGACGAGCCAGGACATCATCGATACCGCGACCATGCTGCAGTTGCGCGACACGCTCGACGTGCTCGAGCCGCTGCTCGACGAAGCGTGCGCATCGCTCGCGACGCTGGCGCGCACGCATCGCGCGACGCCGATGATCGGTCGCACGTGGTTGCAGCAGGCGCTGCCGATCACGCTCGGCCTGAAATTCGCCCAATGGCTCGATGCGCTGCTGCGTCATCGCGCGCGCTTCGCCGAATTGCGCAAGCGGGCGCTGGTGCTGCAGTTCGGCGGCGCCGCCGGCACGCTGGCGAGCCTGCGCGAGCACGCGGCCGGCGTGAGCGCTGCGCTCGCGGCCGACCTGAACCTCGCGCTGCCGGCCGTGCCGTGGCATACGCAGCGCGACCGCATCGCGGAAGCCGCGTCGTGCTTCGGCATGCTGACCGGCACGCTCGGCAAAATCGCACGCGACGTGTCGCTGCAGATGCAGACCGAAGTCGGCGAACTCGGCGAACCGGCTGCCGCCGGCAAGGGCGGCTCGTCGACGATGCCGCACAAGCGCAACCCGGTCGGTTGCGCGGCCGTGCTGACCGCCGCTGTACGCGCGCCGAACCTCGTCGCGACCGTGTTCGCGGGGATGGTGCAGGAGCACGAGCGCGCGCTCGGCGGCTGGCAGGCCGAATGGGACGCGCTACCCGACCTCGCGCGCCTGACCGGCGGCGCGCTCGCACAGATCGCACAGATCGTCGCGGGCCTCGACGTGAATACCGAACGCCTGGCCGAGAACCTCGACCTGACGCACGGGCTGATCCTCGGCGAAGCCGTGATGCTCGCGCTCGGCGACCGGATCGGCCGGCTCGATGCGCATCATGTCGTCGAGCATGCGTCGAAGGAGGCGGTGCGCACTGGCGCGACGCTGTTCGACGTGCTCGCCGCCGATGCGACCGTATCCGCCCACCTGTCGCGCGACGCGCTCGCGCGGCTGCTCGATCCCGCACATTACGTCGGTGAGGCGCAGGCCTATGTCGACGCCGTGCTCGCGCTGCACGCGAGCGCGAAACAACCAGGAGAACATTGATGCCCTTCGCCACTGTCAACGGCGTGAAACTGCATTACCGGATCGACCGTGCCGCGCGCGACGACGCGCCGTGGCTCGTCTTCTCGAACTCGCTCGGCGCCGACCTGCAGATGTGGGCGCCGCAGATTCGCCCGCTCACGCAGCACTTCAACATCCTGCGTTACGACACGCGCGGCCACGGGCATTCGGAAGCGCCGGCCGGTTCGTACACGGTCGACCAGCTCGCGGGCGACGTGATCGGCCTGCTCGACCACGTCGGCATCGATCGCGCGCATTTCTGCGGGATCTCGATGGGCGGCCTGACCGGCGCTGCGCTCGCCGCGCGCTTCCCGTCGCGCATCGTACGCGCCGTGCTGGCGAACACCGCCGCGAAGATCGGTTCGCCGGAAGTCTGGGCGCCGCGTGCGCAGAAGGCGCGTGCCGAAGGCATGGCCGCGCTGGCCGACGCGGTGCTGCCGCGCTGGTTCACCGACGCGTTCGTCGAGCGCGAGCCGCGCCTGTTCGACGCGATCCGCGACACCTTCGTGCATACCGACCAGGACGGTTATGCGGCGAACTGCGATGCGCTGAACGCGGCCGACCTGCGCGAGGAAGTGAAGGGCATCGCGCTGCCGGTGCTCGTCGTGACCGGTGCGAAGGACATGTCGACGCCGCCCGACCAGGGCCGTGCGCTGGCCGCTGCGATTCCCGGCGCGCGTCACGTCGAATTCGACGCCGCGCACATTTCGAACATCGAGTGCACCGACGGTTTCAACCGCGCGCTGCTCGATTTCCTGACCGCGTGAGGCACCGACGATGGACGACCAGCAACGTTACGAAGCAGGGATGAAGGTGCGTCGCGCGGTGCTCGGCGACGCGCACGTCGACCGTTCGATCGAGAACCGCACCGAGGTGACCGACGAATTCCAGAACCTGATCACGCGCTATGCATGGGGCGAGATCTGGACGCGCGACGGCCTGCCGCGTCATACGCGTAGCCTGCTGACCATCGCGATGATGGTCGCGCTGAACCGCGGCGAGGAGCTCGCGCTGCACCTGCGCGCCGCGCGCAACAACGGCGTGACGCGCGACGAGATCAAGGAAGTGCTGCTGCAGACCGCGATCTACTGCGGCGTGCCGGCCGCGAATTCCGCGTTCCATCTCGCGGACAAGATCTTCAAGGAACAAGATGGGGCCGCCTAGGTGGTGCGGGCTAAGCGCCGGCAGTGATCCCATCGGGCGGCCTGCTGATGTCGGCGAGCCGTAGCCGATGAACAAACGCGCCGGCAGCGAATCGGCGTGCGAACAAAGGAAAGGCGCGGCCATGAGGCCGCGCTTCTTGCATATATCAATGTTGGATGCGACCGGAGCCAGCGCTGCAGCGCCACCTTCGGCCGACAAGGAGACTAGCGATGAATCGCACACCCGTGGTCGATGTCCAGACCTTCATTAACGAGCAGCCGTTCGGCGGCTTCCAGTGGCTCGTGTTCCTGATGTGTTTCGTGATCGTGTTGCTCGACGGCTTCGATACGGCCGCGATCGGCTTCATCGCGCCGTCGCTGCTGGGCGAATGGAACCTGACCAAGCCCGATCTCGCGCCGGTGCTGAGCGCCGCGCTGTTCGGCCTGGCATGTGGCGCGCTCGTGTCGGGCCCGCTGTCGGACCGGCTCGGGCGCCGTTCGCTGCTGCTCGGCTCGGTGTTCCTGTTCGGCGTCGCGTGTTTCGCGTCCGCGTTTTCGACGACCATCGGACACCTGACGGTCCTGCGGTTCGTCACCGGCGTCGGCCTCGGCGCGGCGATGCCGAACGCCGTCACGATGATGGGCGAGTTCTGCCCGGACAAGCGCCGCGCGACCGTGATCAACCTGATGTTCTGCGGCTTCCCGCTCGGTGCCGCGTTCGGCGGTTTTCTCGCCGCGTGGATGATTCCGCATTTCGGCTGGCGCAGCGTGCTGATGCTGGGTGGCGTGACGCCGTTGCTGCTCGGCGTGCTGCTGCTGCTGAAGATGCCTGAATCGGTGCGCTTCATGGTCGCGCGTGGCCAGAGCGTCGACCGGATCCGTACGACGCTCGCACGGATCTCGCGCGAGGCGCTGAACGCCGGCTCGTTCGCAATGACCGAAGCCGCGCCGCAGACCGGCAGCCGGGGGCTCGGCGTCGTGCTGTCGCGCTCGTACATCGTCGGCTCGGTGATGCTGTGGATCGCGTACTTCATGGGCCTCGTGATCTTCTACGCGTCGATCAACTGGATGCCGATCCTGCTGAAGGACGCCGGTCTCACGCCGAAGAGCGCGACGCTGATCTCCGCGCTGTTCCCGCTCGGCGGCGTCGGCGCGGTGCTGTGCGGCGTGCTGATGGACCGCTTCAACGCGAACCGCGTGATCGCCGTGTGCTACGCGCTGACCGCGATCAGCGTGTATGCGATCGGGCAGGCGGCCGGGAATGTCGGGCTGCTCGTGCTGGTCGTGTTCGTGGCCGGCGTGCTGATGAACACCGCGCAATCGTCGATGCCGGCGCTCGCCGCCGCGTTCTATCCGACCGAGGGGCGCGGCACGGGCGTGGCGTGGATGCTGGGGGTCGGCCGCTTCGGCGGGATCGCCGGATCGTTCCTCGTCGCCGAACTGACGCGCCGGCACTTCTCGTTCGCGGGCGTGTTCGCGACGATCGCGGTTGCGGGTTTGCTGGCATGCGTTGCGCTGCTGATCAAGCAGGCGGCGCGGCCGCATGGCGTCGCGCAGCCGGGCGGCAAGATCGAGTCGCTCGGGCATTGAGCGGTAGCGGGGCCGGGGTGCTGCTCCGGCCCGGCGGGTGCTGCGATCGATTCAGGTCGGTCGCACGCCGGCCACGGTGCGGCCGGCCGGCCGGATGACGCGCAACGGCACACCCAGCCGCTTCGGCGGCCCGTCGACATCGCGGCCGTCGTGCCGCTACTCCTCCGCGTCGTGTTCCTTCACGAAGTTGCGCAGATACGCGCGCAGCGCGGCCTCCTGGCTGCGATGATCGTCATGGTTCGCGGCACCCAGCTCTTTCTCGTCGCCGAACAGCGTGGGCGGCGCGCAGTACGTACCCACTTCGATGTTTTCGCGCAGCACGCGGATGTCGTGCGTGAGCGGGTGGTACTCGGCGATCCAGTGCATGCCCTCGATGTGCTCGCCGGTTCTCAGCAGTGGCTTCATCGGCAATCTCCGTGCAGCAGTGGTGCAACCGGCGAAGCGGCTGCACACACCCGTACCAAAAGGGTACGCCTGCATCGCGCGAAGCTCAACGGGCGCGCGGTGAGCGCTCACTGCGGCAGCAGGTGCGCGACGAGCGGATATAGCGACAGGATCAGCAGCACGGCCATCGTCACGTTGAAGATGCGCAACGCGCGGCGGTTCGACAGGAAGCGGCGCAGGCCGAGACCGAACGCGGCCCACAGGCTGATGCACGGAAAGCCGATCAGGATGAACACGACGGCCATCCACGCGGCGTTCATCCCGTAGTCGGCGGACAGGCGGATCGTCGTCGCGGCGGTCAGCACCATCATCCACGCCTTCGGATTGACCCACTGGAACGCGGCGGCTTCGATGAACGTCATCGGCCGCGGTTTGGCGCCTTGCGCCTTCACTTCGCCGGACGTGCCGATGCGCCATGCGAGGTACAGCAGGTAGGCGACGCTCGCGATCTCGAGGATCGTGTACAGGAGCGGCACGCGCCGAAACGCTTCGCCGAGACCGAAGCCGACGCACAGCATCAGGATCGCGACGCCGATGCTGATGCCGAACAGGTGCGGCATCGTGCGGCGGAACCCGAAATTCACGCCGGACGCGAGCAGCATCGTGTTGTTCGGGCCGGGCGTGATCGACGTGACGAGCGCGAACAGCATGCCGGCGGGCAGTGCACTCAAGGTGAGGAATTCCATCGCGGATGCTCCATTCGGTTCGAGACAGGGATGGAGTCAGTGTAGCGGCGGTTTTCTGTACAGTACCGGTACAGTTTGTTTGACGATTGCCGGTACGGGGGAGGCGGGGGAATTCGATGGTTCGGTCGACAATTGTTGTCTCGCAGAAAAGATGTCCGCAGTCTCAATATGTTGTCTTTGAATAATTGACTGCGGCACGTACTTGAAGGGTGCGACCTGCCTCGGCTTACAGGAAATGATCGGAGAATATTTGCTCACACGGGTATCTGGCGCAATGTGTCATCAAGCCATCCGCCTCGACGACCCGCGCATGGATATCGTGTGCGTAGTCAACGCGCGACTGGAGACACTGCCTGCGGTACCAGGTGATGTACTCGCGGACGGAATTGTGGACGGAATGCCTCTTGACTAAGGGACTCGGCGGCTCGAATGTCATCGTGACGTAGGCAGCCAACGACAACTGATGGCCGCCTGTTGCCTGCCACAGCGACGCATGGCATTCGAATCAACGAATGAGCGCTGCGGTCACGGCTCTCATGGTCGCAATGGGACTACACTGAAGACGCTATAGCAGGAGGAGGCAGTGATGAGAGACGCTGACCCCAAAAACACCTTCCAGGGGCTGCCGCTAACTGCGGAGCAGGACGCGGAAGTGAGACACTACATAAAGGTCCGAACCAGCCGTGGCCTGCCGTGGGACACGCCGGAGTTGAGCGCGATGCTCAAGGACATGCTGCTACCCCCGGATGACAGCTACAGCGATGCCGACTCTCCGGAAGACGAAACCAAAGCGGCTGCTGAGCGCGCAACGGCGTCGGTTGACGAAGCGATGGACCCCATCGAGGCGAGTGAAGAGCGGAATGCGGCGATGGAGTCGGAAAGCATGAAAGGACCGAGACGATAAAACCGTAGGCAATGATGCTTGCTTCCTGGTTGCGCCGTATCTCGGGGATCGTGATGTACACCGCATGGGTTCAGTGCACATGATTTCAACGCTCGAACGGGTGCCGTCGGCCCCCTTGACATCGAGCTCCGCGACATCTCCGCTGAACACAAAGGGGGCTGAATATGCGGCTGATCGAACCGGATGAACACCGAGACTTTCTAGCGACCCTGGAGCGCCGTGGTTTGGCAGAGGGCGATTTCGATCTGCAGGAAACGGATACGACCGACCCGAAGGGTGACGAGAACCTCGGTCTACAGGGCTATGTCACCATAACCAGGTTCTCGACGCAGATTACGAAGGAATACGTGATCGGCGACGAAAGCGACTGGCTACAGCATTTCAGGAAAGATCTCGAAGCGGGTGCCTTCGATAGACTGGAATGATATCCCGACGCGACGTGCCGCACCTGGGAGGAAGTCCGGTGTGCGAGAGTCGCGGACTTCGTGGACGTGGGACTCGTGCGGCCCGATGGCGTCAGCGCGGGAAAGATGAGCGGCGCAGTGGCGCGCTTCCTTTCAGATGTCGACCGGGCCATGCGGGAGGGTAGCCAGTTCGTAAAGGAGTTGACGGAAGCGCTAGGCGTGGCTTGAGGAAGGCGCCGAGACAGACACAGACCGCTGCAGCATCGATCACCGCACTACTCGCGGTGATGAGCCTGTTGAAGGGCATGCTTGCTGCCTTGGCTGCAGCCTGTATTGCCGTCCGCCTCGATCCCGGCGACTCCCTGATTGCTCGGGCGGCTGGCGTGCCACCCGAAGTTCAAATCATCGACGCCGGGAGATCGTCGACCCAATGCGCCTCGAGCCATGCGAGGGCCCAGCTTTTCGCAAAGACAATCGCATCCTCGCGCACATCGAAGCCAGCCAGATCTCCGCTCAGTTGCACGTCACACTCACTGCCAGACGCTTCGTATAGGCAGCCGATACGCGTCGCGCTCGTCCGCATTGCGCGGTTTCGATGAGAGGCGCGATCACGTTCGGAGGGGGCGCGCCTTGAGTGGCGCGGGAATCGGTAGCGAGTCAGTCAACGAATCCATCCTACGCCCACTGGCGAACGTGTACAGCGAAAGTTCTGCGCGAACCGCCGCATGGCTTGCGGCCCGGATTGGGCGCGGGGACGCATCGGTTCAGCCACGTGTGAAAAATCGCCGGTACGCGGGGAGATTGTGCGCTGACGGTATCGTCGAAATTTCACTTAGAATTTCGAAACAACTCGAAGCCATGGAGACAAGGATGTGCAACCGGGGCGAGCCTCGCCGATCGCGGCGTCTTCTTGCGCGACTACCCGAAATGCTCCGGCCGAAACAGCTTGACAGGGTGTTTGGCCCCGCGTAGGGTGGGTATCTGAAGCCTTCAAGAAGCGCGATTGCTGCTCATCACTGACCGCGGAACGCGGTATTCGTTGTCCTCTCCCTCCTTGATCCCTTTGTCGTGCACCCCTATCGGGGCGCATACATATTGTCCAATATCAGGAGAATTTCCATGGATACCGGTACCGTCAAGTGGTTCAACGACAGCAAGGGTTTTGGCTTCATCACGCCTGACAGCGGCGGCGATGATCTGTTCGCGCACTTCTCGGAGATTCGCGGCGATGGCTTCAAGACGCTGACCGAAGGTCAAAAGGTCAGCTATGAGACGAAGCGCGGGCCCAAGGGGCTGCAGGCATCGAACATCATTCCTCAGTAATCCATATCATTCGCCGATCCTGCGTGCGGGATCGGTCATGCAGTCATCGGTCGGGATCTTTCGCATTCGCCGCAGGCGCCCCCCGGTCCTCGTGCGACTACCGTTTCGCGTCACCCTGGAAAACGGCGCGGTCGTTGCAGCGTACGCATCGGGCCGCATGCGCAAGCACCGCATTCGCATTCTCGTTGGCGATCAGGTCAGGCTGGAATTGTCGGTCTATGACCTGACCAAAGGGCGTATCAATTTCCGGCACAAAGACGAACGGGCTTCGCCCAGTGCGCGTCGAAACCGATTTGTTCGACGCTGACCATGTAGCGCCGATACAGGATTGATTGCGCTCGTCTACGCAATTCGTAGCCATCAATCACCAGGAGTTCATCATGAGTATGTGTACCTATCGCGGATTCGAAATATATCCGCTGATTTACCCTCACTTTCACACAGGCGCCGGCGGTACTCACAACTACGAAGCTGGTTTCGACGCGGCGGTCAAGGTTTGCCTGCGCGGCACTGACACCACGCTGACCCGGAGCCAGACCTTCAAGCTGGTCGACGGTTCGCCATTTGCCAGTGCCGGTGACGCACGCCGGGCCTCGCAACGTTACGCAGAAGACATCATCGACCAGCACCGAGGCGAACATTGGATGCTCGACGCAGTTCTTTGATACCGTTCTTTGCTGAACAGCAATGCATGGGAGCGCGCGTCAATCGGAGACTCGCGTCCCGATCTGATATTGAGCGGGCCGATGCCATGCTGCCGGTCAACAGGAAACTTGCGCCGTAACACCGACATTTCTTTTTTTCCGTGCTCTCAAAACAGATCAACGGACGAGCGGCCGCATTGCGCGACTGGCGCGCTACGCGCTGATGGACGTCGGGTTGCCGAGCGACGTTGCGTAGCGACCAATCCGCCGACGCAGATTCAATCGATTCCTTGCGCTTTTTCGTGCGCCTCGATTTGCTTGTCGAGCAAACTGCGCGCGAGCGTTCGAGCGGCGTCACGCGCCTCTACGTCCGTTGCAAAATCCCCTTCGGTATCGTGTTGCTCAGAGGAGTCAGGATCCTCTCCAATGCGGTGCACGTGGACGATTCCGCGATAGCGCCCAGACACGGTCTTCATCACGCGAAGGCGTGCCACGTGCGTATGGGTTGTACACACTTCATCATCCATCATGCCTTCCTTGCCAAGACCCCCGGTGAGACAACGACATAGTCGACTTCACCCGCCCGCCTGCATCTGTGCGTTCGTCCCCCGGTAAACGTCAGCAAGGCGGGGTTATCGCCGCCAGCGTGGAAACGTCAATGTTTGCGATGCATCCACCCCAAGTGATGGGAATCCAACCACTGAACGACTTGCATACGTGGATGTTCGCTCTGGTAACGGCGCGCCAACGCGACGGCAACCACCGCGACCACCGCAAGACCAACCACCCAACCAATCATCGACTGAGTCATGACAGCCTCCTTGTGGAATGCAGCCATGACTGAATTCTAGGCGTCTTGGGGGAAGGATTCCCAAGTTCTGCGCGACGCCGCGAGGACGAACCGCCTCCACATACACGATCCAGGGGAAGGTATGCTCGACCTCGTTCTGATCGGTAGCGCTCCATAGCCACGGACCCGGTTCGCCAGCGATCAAGCAGGTCATGGACTGGCGAGTCGAGTCGGAAAGCGAACCTCTGCTGTCTCGGCATCAGGATGTCGGCAAATGCGCTCTCATGTGTCTTCCGACAGACTGCGGTTGATCAGCCGCGGGGCCAACAGGCGCCATCCGATCGCTTCGACGCCACCGATCCCCAGGCGGATCGCTGTTCTCGGGCGGCTTGGGCGACAGGGGCGCATGCTCGATCGAATTCGAGATATCTGTCGCTATGCGTCAGGTGTCCTTTTCGAGGCACCACGGCTTCGCTGCTCGCTCGACCAGATAGAGTAGTCGAGCGACTTGCCAACGAGCCATTTCGGGCGCGGATCGTGGCCGGACCACGTCTTACCCGACGACGGGCCATGGTATTTCGCTGGCGCTCGGGTCCTGCGCGACTTCCGGAAACCAGCGGCACACTGCAACTCATTCTCGCCGCTTCGAAGTGTCAATCGTTGCGCTTGTGTTGCGGGATGACCCAGAGCATTCGTCCGACCGCTTCGGCCTGATTCCGGGAGTGTGTCTTTTCATAGATTGCACGCAACTGGGTGCGGACCGTCGCAAGCGACACGCCAGCGCTGGCTGCACATTCGTCAGGCGTCTTGCCGCTGATCAACGCTTCGGCGACCGCGGCTTCGGCGCTCGACAAGCCGAACGACTGCCGCAGCTGTTGTGCGACGACGAGCGGGGCGGCGCTGCGTCGCCTGACCGTGATCAGCATCGTCGCATCGCCGAAAATGGCACGGAGCGCTTGCCCGGATAGTGCCGAGATGCTGAGAAAAATTTCGTGCGCTGCGACCAACGTGCCGGAAAGGGCAAGGCTCTCGCTCTTTCGGGTCTTCGCGACGCGCGTCAACGCCGCCTTGAGCGCATCGTTTTGTGGCCCGCTCGTCGCGCTCAGGTGCCCGTTCTCGAGCTTGAGGCAGGTGGTGCTGCGCAGCATCGACTCTGCCGCCTGGTTGACGAACAGGACGCGCGAGTGCCTGTCCAGTGCAAAGACGGACAGGCCCAGGTCCTCCATCAGTTCGGCGCCGAGCGTGGCGTCGCGATGCAGCACTCTCGCGTCTTGCCATAGGTTGATCGACCGTTGCAGATGCCCGGCCATACCGGTGAGGGTCGCGCGTTCTTGCGAAGAATAGGGTGTTCGGCCGTTCGCTCGCAGTAACCCGAGCAGAATGTTGTCGCTGCCGGGGCGCGCGAAGCGAATCCCCATCAGATAGCGAAATCCCGACGGAATCTGATAGTCCTGGAAGAACTCGCTGCGTTCGACGTCGCGCTCGGTCAGGTGATCCTGACAACAAACGAATTCGCCGAGCGGTGCGTTCTCGACGAAGCCGCGGCGCGGATCGAGCGCGCCGTAATACTGGTCGTAGAGTGCGATGACCTCATCGAACTCCGCGCGCGGCGAGTAGATCGAGAATTTCGGGGCATTGCGCGCGACGTCCCAACTGAACATGTGAAACACGTTTGCGCCGAGCGATTCGGATACCCGATGAAACACTTCGAGAAAACCGTCCGGATGCAGCGCGGCCTCGTAGAGGTCGCCGATGAGTTGGTCCCGTTGCATGCTTCCCCCGTCGCTTCGCGATCTTCGTATGTTGATTTTGTCTGACGATATTGCTTCGAATACCGAATTTTTTTCAGGCTAACACAGGTTATTTGCGTTTCGTGCCGTGTTATTTCCCGATTTTCATCCACCTGAATGATGATCGCAAAAATCGGCTTTGCGAGAATCCTCGCCATTCAGCGTGCATGAGCGGTGTATGTGACACGCATCAACCAGAAGGGTCTCGGGGGAAACGCAATGAAACTCACGCCTGTCGTATCCGGTATTGCAGTGCTCATCCTGTCGGCTTGCGGTGGTGGCGACAGTTCCTCCTCGCCGCCCGCGGCACCTGCCGCGCAAACGGTCAGCGGGGTCGCGGCCGCCGGCGCTGCGATGCAGGCCGCCACCGTGAAACTGGTCGATGCGACCGGCAAGGCGGTCGACTGCCCGGCCGATGCGTCAACCGGCGCGTTTCATTGCACGGTGACCGGCCTGACCGCGCCATTCGCGTTGTCCGCATACGGCAACGTCGCCGATTCGCAGGCCACGCTGATCGCGCTCAGCGCTACGGCCGGCACGCAGACGATCAACATCACGCCGATCACGAACGCGATCGCCGCCACGATCATTGGCGACAATCCGACCAAGCTGCTGGCCGACACCGGTTTGCTGCAAAGCAAGGTCACGGCCCAGGCCGTCGCCAGCACGGTGCAGGCCTATTCGTCGGCGCTGGCCGACCTGCTGGCCGCTACCGGCAATACGGGCGTCGACCTGATTTCCGGCCCGTTGACCGCAGGCGCGCCGGGCCTCGACCGGTTGCTCGACCAGGTCAAGATCAACGTCCTGCCGGACGGCGGCGTCCAGATCAGCTCGGTGGCGGGCGCGTCCAGCGATACGCCGGTGCAGCTTCAGCTCGCGCCCGGCGTCGCGCCGCAGGCGAGCGACAAGGCCAGCCTGCCGGCCGCCGCGACCATCAATGGCGCGGTGGTGTCGAACCTGCCGAATGCCAGCGATCTGGCGGCATTGCAGAGCGCGCTCAACCAGTGCTTCGCCGGTACGACCGGCGCCGCGCGCACGGGCGGCAGCGTGTCGGCGTGCGGCCGGATCTTCGTCGACGACGTCGCGTCTGGCGCGCTGAATGCAGGCGTGCCCGCCGCGTACCTCAACAACGGACTGTCGGTCGACCAGGAGTTCGGGGCGCCGGCCGGCGGCACGCCGGGCATCGTGGCCGACGATGCGATGAACAACGCCAGCTTCAGCTTGCCGGAAGTCATCCGTGTCGCCGCCAGCGACACGATGTGGGTCAAGCTCGCGTGGACGCGTAGCGACGGCATTCGCGACGGCATGCAGCAGAATGTGCAACTCGCGGTGCGGGCGGGCAGTCTCGCAAACGGCGATACCGGCTGGCGCGTGATCGGCAATCAGCGCGCGGTACTGAGCAAGGTGAATGCGAACGCGCAGAAGTGGGACTGGCTGAATCCGGCCAATCCGTCGACGGGGACCAACGCGTTCGTCGATTCGCTCAGCCTGCAGGTGGGTGCCGTCGATGCAGCCGGCACCGCGGTGGACTTCGCGATCGTCAACGGCCCGGGCTTGCGCAACGGCGTGTTCCTCCAGCCGTCGAGCGGTACCTGCGACACGCTGAACATCCGTGCGCAGATTGCAAGCGGGCAGACGCCGGCGCAGCTCGCCGCACTGGCGAGAAACGCGCAGTGCCGCAACAGCTTCCGCCTGGCCGGCGTCGCGCAGGACCCGGCGAATCAGGGCCTGTTCACGTGGCCCGGCGACGCGCCGCGCAACAATACCGCATGGGCGAAGCCGCAACTGAGCACCGCCGAGCTGGCCGACATCAAGCCGTTCAGCGCCTATACGATCGACGTCTACCAGAACGGCAACACGGCGACGCCGGCCAGGCACTACACGGTCCGGCTGCGTACGCCGTCGCCGTCGCCCGACGCATTGCGCCAGTACGCATGGCACGATCTGGCGCAGTCCACGCGCGACGCGCTGACGCCGGGCTCCGCCGGCACGTTCGCGGGCGGCGCGACCTTCCCGCTGGGCTGGACGTCGAAAACGGGGCTGCCGTTCGTCAAGCGCGGTAGCGTGCAGATTCGCGCAACCGCGGCCGGGCAGCCTGCGGCGACGTTCGTCAACGGTTCGGCACCGGCGTCGCCGGTCCAGCCGGGCGCCGCGGTGACGCTCAACGTGCCGGGCGATCAGGGCGTCGCGTTCCCGGCGGTGGCTGGCTGGACGGGCAGCACGGACTTCTCGTTCGTGAACCTGAGCTGGTCCGACCCGGTCGACACGGTCTTCACCGAGTCCTTCGAGTACGACCGGTAACGGGCAGCCGGGCGGATGCGTCCGGCGAGCGCAGGGCCGGCGGGACGGTTCGCCATCCCGTCGGCTCGCTCGCATGACGACGCGCCGAGACAGTGCCGGCCGCAAGCGCGGGGACGTTGGCGTCGCACGACCGAACCGCGTCACGATGTGGCCTGAGAATTGCCGTGGACAAGGACATCTTTGCTGAGGCGAGCAGCATGTGGTTGTCTCGGAAACGATGTCCAAATCCTCGAATTCACCAGGGTGCCAAAGCCCCCTTCTCCGAGAGCCCACCGGAACGCGGCCGAAAGTCGTGACGTCTATAGCCACAGAGCCATCCGTCGTCGACCGGCGCGGATGATCGCTCCGCTTTCATTGCTCCGGAGAAATCACATGACACTCATGCCCAAGCTGGGCCTTGCGGCACTGCTTTCCACACTGCCGCTCGCCGCCCCTGCGCAAGGGACGCAACTGACAGACCCGCAGATCGCCGCGATCGTCGTGACGGCCAACCAGGTCGACATCGATGCCGGGACCCTCGCGGAAAACACGACGCATACGAAACCCGTCAAAAGCTTTGCCGAGTTGATGGTCACCGATCACACCAATGTGAACAAATCGGCGGTCGCGCTGGCGACCAGGCTGAACCTGAAACCCGAAACCAACGCGACGAGCGACGCGCTGAAGAAAGAGGGCGACGACAACGTCGCCGCGCTCAAGGCGCTCAAGGGGCACGCATTCGACAAGGCCTATGTCGATCACGAGGTTACCTATCATCAACAGGTGATCGATGCGATGGACAAGCAGCTGATTCCGTTGGCGAAGAACGACGAATTGAAGGCGCTGCTGGTGAAGGTGCGGCCGGCGTTCGTCGCCCACCTCGAGCACGCTCGCGCGTTGCAATCGACGCTCGGCGACGGCAATGAGAAGAAGGCCTACTGAGCCGGGCAACCCGGCGGCGCGGCGCCGTGCCGTGTGCCGGATCGGCGTGCTGGCGGCGCTGGCGATCGCGGCTGCGGACGTCGCCGCCAGCACGACGCACCGGATCACCATCGAAGGCATGCGCTTCAACCCGGCGAGCCTGACGGTCGCGCGCGGCGACACGATCGTCTGGGTCAACAAGGATCTCGTCGCGCACACGGCGACGGCCGCGGGCGTGTTCGACTCGCATGAAATCGCACCCGATGCGTCGTGGACATATGTCGCGAATACACCGGGCCGCCATGCGTATCTCTGCACGTTTCATCCTACGATGAAAGCGACACTGATCGTAAAGGGCAAGCCATGATGCGCCATGTGGACGTTCCCGAGCCGAGCCCGTCGCCTGTTTCGGAAGAAGACGACCGCACGCTCGCCGCGCGCGTCGCGAGCGGCGACCGCACGGCGTTCGAACAGTTGATGCGTCGCTACAATCGGCGGCTCTACCGGCTCGCGCGGGCGACGTTGCGCGACGACGCGGAAGCCGAGGACGCCCTGCAGGACGCCTATCTGGCGGCGTTTCGTGCGATCGCGCGGTTTCGCGGCGACGCATCGCTGTCGACCTGGCTGTCGCGGCTCGTGCTCAATGAGTGCCATACGCGTCAGCGCCGCGGCGCGCGGCGCGACACGATCGCGCCGATGGTCGGCTTGTCTGCGATCGCCGACTTCGAGCGGGACATCATGGATACAGACCAGAACGGTTCGCCGGACCGGGCGCTGATGCGGTCCGAATGGCGTGCATTGCTGGAGCGCAAGCTCGATGCGTTGCCAGAAGCGTTTCGCATCGTGTTCGTGATGCGCTGTGTCGAGGAATTCAGCGTCGAGGAAACCGCCGCGTGCCTCGGGATACCGGAGGCGACCGTGCGCTCGCGGCATTTCCGCGCAAGGAGCCTGCTGCGCGAATCGCTCGCTCAGGAAATCGACCTGGCCGAGCGCGACGTGTTTTCATTCGACGGGGAACGCTGCGACCGGATCGTGAGCGGAGTGCTGGCCAGATTGGAACCGCGTTGAGCCGGCGGCGGGTCGCGGCCGCGCCGCGTTCGGCACGGCGCGTCGACGCCGGTTCCGCTCCGCGACCATCCACGTGATCGACGATGCGGCTGTCTCCGCGCTGACGATCGTCGGGCTGCTGCGCGCGCGTGCGTTCGGCTGGCTGTGGATGGATCCGCTGGCCGGCATCATCGGCGCGCTGGTGATCGCGAACGGGTCGTACGGTGCTGATGCGCGACACCGGCGGCATCCTGCCCGACATGAATTCGGATCGTCGTCTGATGGGCAACGTGCGCGGTGCTATCGAAGTCGGGCCCGCGACGCGAGGGAAAGCGGTACTGCGGCGCGCGCAATGACCCGGCCGGCTGGTGTGGCGGCGGACTACGACACGTCCGTCCCGCAGTCTCCGCAGGGATCCTGGTTACGCTGCTGTTGCCGAGGCGGGCATGGGATCGAACCGAACGAGCAGAACACGCAACAGTCGCCGGGGCGCGGGCGCAGCAACTTGCGGCAACTGGGGCATTCGTAAAAATACAGGCAGGTGTCATCGGGCATGGTCTCGCAACGGGCAGACCCGCAGTACGGGCAAGTCAGCACGGATTCGAAGACGAGTTCGTTTGCCATGATTTCAACGGGACCGGGTCGACGACGCTGTGCGTCTCCTTGACGATTGAAGGATAGTCCTTGGCTGGCGCTCCACCGCCAAGTTGTGACCATACCGGTGCGCTGGTACAACCGGTTACGGCCAGATCAGTTCAATTCAATGACAGACTGGCGCCGGCTGTTGCAGAAGAAACACTTGAAGCAGTGTCCGGGATGAGTTGACCACGCCACGCCAATCTGCGTTAGATTCTTGCCATCGAAGTCATTGCTCAAGCGTCATATGGCACGCAGACCATCTCCTGAACAACGGCGTGAGTTGGGCGCGTTCCTTTCCAGCCGACGCGCGCGCCTCCAGCCAACCGAATTCGGCCTGCCCGAGGGGCCGCGCCGTACGCCAGGCTTGCGACGTGAGGAAGTCGCGATGCTCGCGGGCGTCAGCGTCAGCTGGTACACCTGGCTCGAGCAGGGCCGGGACATCCAGCCCTCCGCCGACGCGCTCAGGCGAATCTCGAAGGTCCTCAAACTCGATCGTGTCGAATCGGCCCATCTCTTTGCCCTGTCTTCTCGCGAACTGCCGCCGGTAGCAACCGGCGGCGGGGTCAGCGATGGCCTTGAAATGCTGGTGCGGGCCATCGACGTGCCGGCTTATGTCCGCAACACGCGGCTCGACATTCTCGCCTGGAATGACGCGATCGCCGACTTGTTCGTCGATTACGGATCGCTGCAACCGCACGAGCGCAATACGTTGCGCCTGCTATTCCTCTACCCACCTTATCGCACCCTGATTCTCGACTGGGAGCAGATGGCGCGCGGCATGATTTCCACGTTTCGTGCCGCCCGCGCCCAGGCGCAGGACAAGTTGCCATTCGACAGTCTGGTCGACGAACTCTCCGGACTGAGTCCCGAGTTCCGTGACTGGTGGCCGGATACGGACGTGAAAGGGTTCGACGAAGGCGGCAAGCGCCTTCGACATCCGACGTTTGGCGACATCGAATTCACCTATGTCGCGTTGACACCCGCAGGGCGGCCGGATCTGTCGCTGGTGACGTATATCCCGCGACCCGCTGCCAGTGAGTCGGACTCATAGGATCACAAGACGCCTTATTCAGGCTGCCCGAATTGCCTACAGTGACGCCCAGAGCAACCGACACCGCTCTGAACCGTCACGGAGGCAATGATGCCCACCCCCAGCACCAACCCCGCCACCGGCGCGATTTCGCGCAACCCTGCGACCGGCGAGCTGATCGCAACCCATGCATTCCAGACCCCGGACGAGGTCGAGCACATGCTGGACGGCAACGCCGCCGCCAGCCGGTTGTGGCGCACGACCCCGATGGCGGAACGCGTTGCGACCTATCGTCGCCTGTCCGCGAGGTTGCGCGAAAGGTCTGGGGCCTGGGCTGCGATCACGGTTGCCGACAATGCGGAACATGCGACCCCGCAGCTTGCCAATACCGGCGATTACGGCCTGGGTGGCAATCGATGGACACGTGATATCGCCCGTCGCCTGGAAACGGGCGGGGTATTCATCAACGGCTTTTCCGCCTCGAACGCCCGCATTCCGGTCGGTGGGGTGAAGAAGCGCGGTTACGGACGCGAACTGTCGCATGTCGGCTTGCGGGCGTTCACCAACGCTCAGGCGGTCTGGGCAAAGACCGTCGACTGATCTTTGCTTCCTGCGGATCCCAACAGAAAGCTGATTGCCAGATTCTTAAAGGAATACTAATCATGTTTGACCCTGTCTCGAGCCCCATCCTGCAGCCCGTCACGATCGGCGGGCTGCATCTGAAGAACCGCATCGTCATGGCGCCGATGACCCGCAGCCGTGCCGACGACGCCGGTGTTCCACCTGACTATGCTGCCGACTACTATGCGCAGCGTGCCGGCGCTGGCTTGATCATCACGGAGGCGACCAACATTTCGTCCCAGGCTCGGGGTTATCCGCGTACCCCGGGGATCTGGACAGACGCGCAAATCACGGCGTGGAAGCGCGTGACCGATGCCGTACATCGACGCGACGGAAAGATCTTCCTGCAGCTCTGGCATACCGGAAGGATGTCCCACCCCGACATGCATGGCGGAGCACTTCCGGTTGCGCCATCCGCCATCAAGCCGGAAGGCCAGATACGGGTGCATGACGGCATGAAGGATTTCGTCACGCCGCGTGAGCTCGATGCGGAAGAGATCCCGCTGATCATCGAGGACTATCGCCGTGCTGCCGAGAACGCGAAGCTCGCCGGCTTCGACGGCGTGGAGGTGCATTCGGCGAACAACTATCTGCTGGAGCAGTTCGTCCGGGACAGTACCAACCACCGTACCGACCAATATGGCGGCTCGGTCGAAAACCGTCTGCGTTTTCCCCTTGCAGTCGTCCGGGCGGTCATCGACGTGTGGGGTGCCGACCGGGTTGGCATTCGCATCTCGCCCGTGACCACGGCACCGGGCAACACGCCGCTCGACAGCAAGACAGTGGAGACGTTCGGCGCCTATGTCGACGCGCTGTCCAGCCTCGGGCTGCTCTACATCCATGACATCGAGGGCGTGACCCAGTTGAGCCGCGACGCACACGGCGGCGTAAGCTTCGCGGCGCTCCGCAAGCGCTTCAAGGGTGCGTACATCGCCAACAATCAGTACACGCTTGGCCTGGCCGAGCAGACGCTGGCTACCGGTGATGCCGACCTGTTCAGCATCGGGCGGCCGTTCATCGCGAATCCGGACCTGGTCGACCGGCTTCGCAGCGGGGCGCCGCTAGCCGAGGCCCCGAAACAATACTGGTACGGCGGTGGCGTGAGCGGCTATTCCGACTGGCCCGGCATGAATGGCCAGATCGTCGTCGATCAATGAGGAAGCGCCTGCGGCGGGGTTCGAATCTCACCACCGACGCGGATGGCGGCCCCGGACTTCGTCTACGCCATCCGCTTGTGCCGGCCGCGCGGCCGCTTCGGTGAGCAGGCGGGCGGCGTTGCTGCGGTTCGGGAATTGCGCCTTTCACCGTGAATCAATTGAATGGCGCGGCGCAGCCGGCGCGCGCGTCGGCGCATTCATCGGCGAGGGTGCGCACCTCGGGAGGCCCGGGATTCGCCGAGCCAGACATTCATTGTTGAAGCGAAATCAAAATTGATTGGTTTTCAGGCGGGTTTTTACACCAAAGCAAAGCGGGCACACTACCCCTCATCGCCATGCCGCTCGCGCTGACCGCGCTGAGCGGTGCGTTTGACCCGTGCGGGCCTGCGTGAACGCGTCGGCACACCTGTCGAACTCGCCCATCGAGCGTCGTCCATTTTTCATCAGGAGATCACCACCATGAACGCACCGACCCAACTGCCGTCGTTTGCCGGCAAGACGTTCGAAGTCCGCTACGACGGACTCACCGCCATCAACGCGTATGCCGATGACGGGATCCATATGCGCTACGAGATCACGGAAGGGGCTTACTCGGGCGCGAAGGGCGAAGTCGCCTATACGTGGCAGCACGTTGCAGGCGAGATTTACGCAATTTCGTGGCAGGAAGCCGACCGCTCGACCGTGGTGCACATCGACGATTTTGCCGCCGGCACGTCGCGTTCGTTCTTCACTGCATCATCGCTCGACTTCTATCGGCTCGAGGGCAGCCTGCGCGCGCTTTGAACGCGACGCGATGTCGGTAAAGGCCACCATCACGCGCAGCACGGGCCGGCCGCCGACATTCTTCAGCGGAAAGTACGCGCGATGCGTGGCCGGGTCGACCGCGACGACGTGCGCATTCGGCCCGAGCCGGCCTTCGCCGATCCTGGCAACATGCCGGCCGCTGACGCTGAACATCGAAACGATGCCGGCTTCACCCGCGACATAGAGCACGTCCGACGCGGAATCGAACGCAAGCACATCCGGCCCGCCGCCGATATCGAACGATTGAACGACATGCCGTGCGCGCATATCGAAGACGAGGAGCTTGTCGTTGTCCTCGCACGCGATGAAGGCGAGGCGGCTGTGCGGCTCGATCAGCAAGCCGTGATTGCCTTTCGCGCCCGGCAAGTCGACACGCGCGACGACACGGTCCGTCGCCGGATCGATTTCGACGAGCTGGCGACGCGTCTGAACGTTCACGAAGATGTGCCGGGAGACCGGATCGTACTGCGTGTTGCCGGCCTCGCCATCGAGCGGGATCGTCGCGACGCGCTGGTTGCTCCGGACATCGATGACCGTTTCCGTTTTCCCGTATTCGTCGGATACGTACAGCTTGCGCACCTCGGCCGCATAGGCCATTCCGTCGGGGTAATGCCCGCCCGGTATGCGCGCGACGACCTTCAGCGTCGCGGCGTCGATCGCGACGATCTCGTCGGTCCCGGTTGCGGACGCGTAGACGCGCGATAGCTCAGGGACGGCCAGCACACCATGCACCGACGATACGTCCGCGATCCGTGCAGTCACGCGTGATGCACGCGTATCGAAGACAATCACTTCCCCGTCGCCGAGGTGTGCGATAAAGAGCTGGTTGCGGCTCGGATCCAGACTTGCATAGTCGAGTCGTGTCGGGCGGCCCGGCAACGCGATGTCCGCGACGTGCGTCAGCGGCAGGGTGCCGATCGAGGTGTCGTCGCCCGAGGCGAAAATCCGCTGAATCAACAGGCCCGATGTGCCGAGTCCGCCACCTAGCGCGATGAGCAGGAGCAGGTTGTAGCGCCAGCGTCCGAGCTTCTTCATGATTTCCTCCCGCGACGGCCGTCGCCGCATTGACGCGGGGGCGGCGGCATCGCTTTGCATGGCTCCCCGCTTGTTCGTCGTTCGACCGTGGCCGCAATTACCCGCAATTACCGCGCCCGGTCGTCGTCTGGTTTGACGTGCCGAAAAGCCGCCAGCAGCGCAAGGTCATACGCGATCTTCAGCACGCCGCATGCGGCCAGCGGCGCACCGAGCCAGCCGAGACTGAACAGGCCGCCGGCCAGCGTCGGCGCGACAGCGGCCGCGAGGCTGCGCGGGACCGATGTAAAACTGGCCGCTGCCGGTCGCTCCGCCGGCGTGACGACCGCCATCACGTAGGCGGTTCGTGTCGGCACATCCATTTGGGAAAGCGCGCTGCGCATCAACAGCAGCGTCAACGTCAGCGGCAACGAAGGCGCGAGCGCGGCGCCGATCAGGCAGACGCTCGACGGGATATGCGTGAACACCATCGTGTTCAGCAAGCCGATCTTGCGCGACAGCGGCGCGGCCGCGAGCTGCGAGCCGGCCGACAGCAGGCCCGCCCAGAAGAAGAACTGGCCGGCAGCGGCGATCGAGAGTGCGAAGCGCTGCATCAACCACAGCGACAACAGCGAGTTGACGACGAGACCGCCTGCGAACGCGTCGACGCTGAACAGCATCGCAAGCCGCATGACGATCGGGCGTGACGGACCGAGCGGGGGCGCTGCCTGCGGCGCGTGGGCATCCCGGCGTGGCAGCCGCCGGTACAGGATGCAGACGGCGGCGCCCGTCACGGCGTAGACCAGAAACATGCCGCGCATCGCGCCGAGTGCCGTGATTCCTGTATGTGATGCAAGCCATGTCGGCAGCCCTGCCGCGAGGGATCCGACCGCCGCCGACACGGCCCCGACGAGGCTGTATCGTGCAAACAGCGCCGTGCGCGCGGCGCCGTCGGCTGCGTGCGCCAGACGCGACTGTTCGAGCGGCAGAAACAGGCTGACATCGCCGGAGCTCGGATTGAGCGTGCCGGCAAACGCGATCACGAACAGCGGCCACAACGTGGAGACGCTCGCGAAACCGATTCCCGTGGCGGCCATCAGCGCCGCCGCGAGCGTCAGCATGCGGCGCTGCGTGAAGCGGCTCGCGAGCATGCCGACCGCGATCGTCGCGATGGCGGAACCCGTCAGCGTCGTGGTGCCGATCAGACCGACATCCAGTTGCGAAAGCCCGAGCGACAGCAGATACGCGGGCAGCAGCACGGCAATGAATCCATCGCAGAAGCCGCGCATGCCGCGGCTGGCGAGGATGAGCCATGCGGACTTGTCGGTGCCCGCCGGCAGCATCCGGCGGGCGAGCCACGACGCGCACCGGCTGCTAGGTATGGGCATCACGCCGGCACCACGCGTAGCGTGCGTCGTACATCACCATGCCGTGCCTCCCTGCCGTGCGGCTCAATGATGGAGCAACGGGTAGGCCACCAGCCCGACGAGCGCGGCAGCCGTGACGATGACCGGCTCCTGCAACTTCTTGAAACGCCACAGCAGCAGCACGGTTGCGACGGCGAGCAGTGCGGTCGGTATGTCGACGATCGAGCGTTTCGCGATGACGAGGACGGAGCCCGTGATCGCACCGACGGCTGCCGCGGTGATTCCGTCGACGAACGCCTTGACGCCCGGACGGTGCCCGTACTTCTTCACGTACGGCGCGGGAATGACGGTGAACAGGTAGCAAGGCAGGAACGTGCCGAGCGCCGCGACGCACGCGCCGGGAAAGCCCGCCACGAGATACCCGATGAAGCCGACGGTGATCACGACCGGGCCGGGCGTGATCATCGCGACCGCGACGGCATCGACGAACTGCTTGTCGTTGAGCCAGTGATGTTCGGTGACGACGCCGCCATAGAGGAACGGCACGATCGCGAGCCCGGAGCCGAACACGAACGCGCCTGCCTTCATGAAGAACGCGCCGATCTGAACGAGCTGCGGCAGATCGATGCCGCTCAGTATTCCGCTGGCTGCCGGCAAGTTCGCGGCGGCAACCGCATTGAGCCCGCCGCGGTGCAGCCACTTGGGCGGGGCGCGCCACAGCCAGCCGATCAGGCCTGCGACGACGAACAGCCACGCGATCTCCGATTCCGTGATGAAGGTCACGGCGGCCAGCGTCAGGAAGATCGCCCAGAGCAGCTTGTCGTGGCCAACGGTTTTCGTCGTGAGCTTGTAGGCGCTCATCGCGATGATGCCGACCACCGCGGCGCCGACGCCGTAGAAGACGGCCTGCATCCAGGACAGCCCGCCGAAGTGCGCGTACGCAAACCCGAGCGCGAGCACCATCAGGAACGACGGCAGCACGAAGGCGACGCCGACGAGCGTCGCACCGAGAACGCGGTAGTGGACGAAGCCGAGATAGATCGCGAGCTGGGCCGCCATCGGCCCCGGTGCGAGCTGGGCCAGCGTGAGCCCTTCCTTGTAGTCGGCTTCCGTGATCCAGCCGCGACGCTCGACCAGGTCGCGACGCATGTAGCCGGCGAGCGCAACCGGCCCGCCGAAACCGAACGTGCCGAGGCGCAGCATGTAGGCGACCAGCTCGCCAAGCGAGTAGGTCGGTTCGGTTGAGGCGATGGCGGTGGTCATGATTTGGACGCGGTCTGGTTTTTGCCGTTCGACGAGAAATGCGCGTACAGGGCGTCGAGCACGGTGCTCATCTGCTCGAGCAACTGATCGTCGTGCTCCGCCCGTTGGCGCGTGCCGGCCATCACGGCCTCGAAGCCAACCGCTTCGGGCGCCGCGGGGCCGCCCACATCGAGCGCGTGCACGATCTCGCCGAGCCGCATGAGCGCCGGGTCGTCGTCGAGCCCGAAACTGGCCAGCAGCACTTCGAACGTCACGCGCTCGCCGACATGCGTGAAGGTCGCGCCGTCGAAATCGAAGCCCAGCGCGTCAGCCGGACAATCCGCCGGCGACGCAAGCCAGATGAAGCGGGCGCGTGCGTCGATGAAGCGGCGGATCAGCCATGCACTGGCGACGCGATCGACCCACATCCGCTGCCGTGTCGCCCAGGCGCGGCCCTGATACTCGCCGATCGCCAGCACACGGATCGCACCGTCCGCGGCGTGCGGCTCACCCGGCGACAGAACGGTGTCGACCAATGCGACGAAATCCTGCAGCGCGACTTCGGCGCGGGTTGCCGAGTCGCCCGGGAAATAGTCGATCGCACGAATGGCGTCGAAATCCTTGCGCATGCGGCGCAGCAGGCGCGTCAGTTCCGTGGCCGACTGTCCGGCGAGGGTCTTGCGGGCGTCCGCAAGGGTCTGGATAAAGGCGGCGTCATCCTCCCCGCGATCGAACAGCGCGCGGAATTCCAGTTCCTGCGACGTGTCCAGGCTCGGCGCGCGCAACAGGTGAGCCGTGCCGCCACTGTCGGCAATGGCCCCCGCGAGGTCGCGCAGCGTCGCTTCATGCTCGTCGGTGTAGGGCAGCAGATAGATACCGTCACGCAACACCGCACAGCCCTTTGCCTTCAGGGCGCGCCAGAACCGCATGCGGGCCGTCGCGTTTTCCGTCGGAAGGGTCAGAACGAGGAGCGACCACGTAGAGATGGCATCCATGTAGAAAACTCTACGTCATGGTTACCATATCTACAAAATTACTTGGTGCAATAGCCGGATTGTGTCGCACTCGCGCACGGGCGGCGGCGGGTAGGCGCTCCGGCGAGATCGGCAATGAGCGCACCGCGCCTGACTCGGGCGGGACGGAGACAGGGTCATCCGTCGTGCGACGGATGACCTGTAAAACGGAACGAGGTAGATGACGCTCGAATCTGGCGGGCCATTTCTCGCTCCCGCCCGGCGATTTACCGCGTCACGACAAGCGCCGCGTGCATGCCGGCTTCATAGTGGCCCGGCTTGTTGCAGATCAGCGCGTAGTGGCCGGGCGCGAGCCTGAATGACACACGTTTGCTCCGGCCCGGCGCGATATCTTCGACTTCCCCGATTTTTCTCAGCTTGTGTTCCAGCACCTGTCCCTTGCTGACAGGGAGCGCATCGTCAGAGAGATCCGTCTTGAGCACGACGAGCTCATGCTCCATGTTGTTGTCCGCGGCATTCTTGACATCCAGTGTGACGCGGCCCGACTTCACGTTGTGCGTCTTGAGCTGGATCGAGTTCGACAGCAACGTCGCATTGACCGTTTGCTGCGCCCAGCTCGCATGGGATGCCATACCAAGCGCGGTCACCCCGGCGACGACGACGATTCTGCAAGTAGCACGCATGGCTGCCTCCATCTGCGTCGAAGCATCGCGCCTGCCGAGAGTCGAGCGATTGCCGTGCGCGATTCGTCGAGCACACGAGCGCCCCTGCCGATGCAGCGGCATGAACGTTATCCGTTGGGCGCGATACGTTCTGTAAACGTCCGCGTCCGGCGACTTATTCCCGGGGTCGGGCTTACGGCGTCGTGCCTGCAGCGCGTCGAGCACGGCGCACATCCGTGCGCGCAACGGGGTGTCGCTGTCCGGGCACCGGCCTTGCATGAGCCCGACATATACCCCTCCTCCCTATATGGAAGTGCGATTTGGTATATAGTCCCCCCCGCTATATGAAGGGACCACCATGAGCCACACCATCAAGGAAAAGCAGAAGCTGCTGAACCGTGTCCGCCGAATCAAGGGGCAGGTTGAAGCGATCGAACGCGCGCTGGAAGAAGAGCGCGGCTGCAACGAGATCCTCCAGCTCATCACGAGCGGCCGCGGTGCGATGAACGGCCTGCTCGCGGTCGTGCTCGAGGATCACATCCGCAGCCATCTGGTCGATGCCGAAGGTCACGAAGACGAAGGCAGCGCGACCGAGCAGCTGATCGACGTCGTTCACAGCTATTTCAAGTAATCGAGGGCAGGAATGAACGACTTTACGAACGACGCCTTCGGCGCAGGACACGATCACATCTTTCTCGGCGCCGCGCACGAGCAGAACGAACGCAGGACCTGGATGGTCATCGCGCTGTGCGCGGCAATGATGGTGGCCGAGATCGTCGGCGGGTCGATTTTCGGCTCGCTGGCGCTGATCGCGGACGGCCTGCACATGTCGACGCACGCGGGCGCGATGCTGATTGCCGCGCTCGCCTATACCTATGCGCGCAAGCACGCGAGCGATCCGCGCTTCGTGTTCGGCACGGGCAAGCTCGGCGATCTGGCGGGCTTCACGAGTGCGATCGTGCTCGCGATGATCGCGCTGCTGATCGGGTACGAGGCGGTCGCGCGCCTGCTCGCGCCGGTGCCGATCCATTTCGGTGAAGCGATCCCGATTGCGGTGGCCGGCTTGCTCGTCAACATCGCGAGCGTCTGGCTGCTGAGCGGCGACCACCATGGCCATAGCCACGGTCATGGTCATAGTCATGGCCATCATCACGGGCATGCTCACGACGATCACGATGATCACGGCCACGAAGCGGAAGCGCAGCGAATCTTCGATCGGCAGGGCGCATTCCTCGTGTCGGTGTTCGAGGACGGCGTGCCACCGGTTTTCCGCGTGGCGCCTGCGACGCACGAGACGAAGCGCGTCGATGCGAGCGCCGTGTCGGTGACGACGATCCGTCCGGACGGGACCCGGCAGGCCTTCGCGATGCAAAATCGCGGCGGCTATCTGGAGTCGACCGAAGCCATTCCCGAACCGCATGAATTCAAGGCGATCGTTCGGTTGGACGGCCGCGAGCACGAACTGGCGTTCGAGGAACACGACCATGGCGCGTCCGCGGCGGCGGCGCGCGATCACAACATCCGCTCTGCCTACATCCACGTGATCGCCGATGCCGCAGTTTCCGTGCTGACGATCGTCGGGCTGCTGCTCGCGCGTGCGTTCGGCTGGCTGTGGATGGATCCGCTGGCCGGCATCATCGGCGCGCTGGTGATCGCGAACTGGTCGTACGGCCTGATGCGCGACACAGGCGGCATCCTGCTCGACATGAATGCGGATCGTCGTCTGACGGACAACGTACGTGGTGCCATCGAAGGCAGTGGCGACCGGGTCGGCGACCTGCATGTGTGGCGGCTCGGGCCGGGGCACATGAGCGCGGTCGTGTCGGTGGAGACGGACGACCCGAAGCGGGATGCGCGCTTCTATCACGGCGTGCTCCAGCGGTTCAGGAACCTGTCGCACATCACCGTCGAAGTCGTGCCCGCGACGCGAGGGCAATAAGCATGGCGGTCAAATCCCCTTGCGTCGACGTGTGTTCGTTCGACGGCAGGACCGGCTACTGCGTGGCATGCCTGCGCACGCGCGACGAAGCGCGCGGCTGGAAGAAGATGACCGATCACCGGCGTCACCAGATCGTGAACGACCGCGCACGGCGGCACGCGAAGCTGACGCGGGAAACATCGGAATGATCGTCTATCGCTGACGCAGGCCCACCGGCGCAGCAGGGGCGGCGCTCGACCGTCGATGCTCCGTCAGGTCAGGAGCGCAGCCAACGCTGCCTGATCACCGCGTCCAGCGACAGCCATCCGGCCCCTCGGCACAGCAGCACGAGCAGCATGGCCGCCCACTGTATGTGGGTCGGCCATGCGAGCGGATAGACGAAGATCTCGATCACGGTCGTCATGCCGAGCAGCACGAGCGCCGCGGGCCGCGTCGCGAGGCCGAGCAAGAGCAGGACCGGCATGCTCAGTTCGATCGATACGGCCATGTATGCAGCCAGCTCCGGCGGCAGCAGCGGCAGCTTGTATTCGTCGCGAAACAGGTCGAGCGCAACGTCCCAGTTGGCGAGCTTGGCCATTGCCGAATTCCAGAAGATCGTCGCCACCGCGAGACGCAGCGGGATCGCGAGCAGCCAGTACGGTACGCGCTCGAGCCGCTGCACGATTTCCGCCAGCCGCGAAGCGACGGGTGACGCAGGGGAAGGCGTTCGAATCAGGTTCGGCATGGTGGCAATCCTCCGGAAGGCGCGGCCGCCTCGGCTGCGGGCATCGTGTCGGAAAAGCACGCTCGCGCCAGCAGTGCTGCGAAGTGGGCAAATGCATCCGGGTTCGGCGCGGCCGACAACGCATCGCGAACCGTTGCGCCGGCGAACAGCGCCGCCGTGATGCGGTATTCGCCGTCATCCAGGCGGACCGTTTCGACGCTTTCGGCCGAGCGTTGCACGAGCAGGTGCACCGGGCCATCGTCGAGGCGGATCGCGTGCATCGCCGCGTCGTCCCGGTCGAGCACCGCACGCCAGATCGTATCGGCCGGAAAGGCGAGGCTTGCGATGCGTACTGCCGGATGCGTGCGCAGGCGCATCCCGCCAAGCGCGGCCTCGTCCAGCGTCGCCAGTTGCGCGAGATTCAGCGTCGGGGCGTCCGGTGCATGCAGCACGCTGTTCACGTGCCATTCGAGCTGCGCGACGTCGGCAAGATACGGTATCGACCCGGTCTCGGGCAGCCCGGCGAGAAACGCGGGCAGCGCGGCGCCGTATTCGTCCAGCCACGCGCTGCTTGGCGGTGCCGCGTCAATGAAGCGACGGGCCGCACCCTCGAAGCACGCTGCGCCGAGCAGAAACTGCACGGCCGGAAACGCGAGGCGAAGCGCGTTTACCAGTACGGCGGTCATCGTGTTGCGGTAGATGGAAAGGCGTGCGTCGGGCGGGAAGCCGTCGGACACGATCCAGGCCGGCGCGTCGTTCGCCGTGCCGTGCAGATTGGCCCGGACCGCTTGCTGCAAGTCAGCCAGCGTGGGCGCATGCGTGTTCATGGCGTGTCGCCTCCAGTGCCGATTCGGCAATCGCCGCTTCCTCCATCAACGTACCCAGCGGCGGGACGCCGGTGTCCCATTCGATCAATGTCGGCACGGCGCCGAAGTGGCGCAGCGCGTCGCGGTACAGCGCCCATACTTCGGGGGCGACGCGCGATCCGTGATCGTCGATCCGCAGGGTCCGGCCGCCTTCGAAGTACCGGACACTGTGGCCGGCCAGATGAATCTCCCCGATCGCGGCACGCGGCAGCGCGGCAAGATAGACGTGCGGATTCCAGCCGTGATTGCATGCGCTGACGTAGATGTTGTTGACGTCGCACAGCAGGCCGCATCCGGTCCGTCGCACGATCTCGGACAGGAACTCCCATTCAGGCATGGTCGAGTGAACGAAGCGCAGGCAGGTGGACGGGTTCTCCACCAGAATCGGCCGTCCGAGCGTTGCCTGAACCTGATCGACATGCCTGCACACGACGTCGAGCGCTTCTTCCGTCATCGGCAACGGCAGCAGGTCGGCCAGATAGGTGCCGCCGGCTGCGCTCCACGACACGTGCTCGGAAACCAGGGCAGGCTCGAAACGCCGCACCGCTTCGCGCACGCGCGCCAGATGCGCGCCGTCCAGCCCGTCCGCGCTGCCGAGCGACAGGCCGACCCCATGCAGCGACAGCGGGTAGTCGTGACGAATGGCGTCGAGATACGACGACGCCACGCCGCCGCCCATGTAATTCTCGGTGTGCACCTCGAACCACGGGATGGCCGGCTGCTCGTCCAGCACCGCCTGGTGGTGACGGAAGCGCAGCCCGACGCCCGCCCGGGCCGGTATCGGGCGCGGCGCGGCACCGCGCAATGGCGTGGGCCCGTTCATGGCGACGCGAACCTTCAGCTCGCCTTGAGCTTGCCGCCCGCGATCTTGCCGCAGTCGCCGGCAGGTAGCAGTACGAAGGACTTCGTGTCGCGAGCCTGCGTCGTCTGACCGGCGCACGAGTGCGCGCCCTCGGCACAGTCGTTTTTCGCGACCGCGTTGATGCCGTAACATTTCTCGAGATGGTTTTGCGACATCCGGGCCATGTTGTCCTTGACGATCTGCGGCATATTGCTCATATCTTTCATGGCTTGTGCCTGGCTCGGCGCGGCTTGCACGGCGAGCGCGAGCCCGATGGCGGCGGACAGGGACGAGATGGCGGAAACGGATTTGCTCATGGTGCCTTCTCCTGAAGTAGGGATCGCCGATGAGCGACCTTGTCAGAAAATTCGCTCGGCCACGACTAAAGGTTACGCAGCGTGCCGGAATATTTTCTGCGCCGGACTTTGTCGCTGGATACCAGGAACATGACAGACGAGAGACACCCTCGTGACGCGCACGTCCGGCTGGTTCGGCCAGCCGCGGCGCAAGCTGCCGACAGCAAGCCGCCACCGCTTCGGGAGGACGGGGCGCCGGACTGGTCGATGCTGATGGCGTGTGCGCAGATCGGCGATCGCGCCGCCTACCGCCGGTTGCTCGAGAGCGTGACGCCGTATCTCCGGCGGTTCGTCGCCCGCCACGGCGTCCATCCCGACACCGTCGAGGACGTCGTACAGGAGATTCTCATGACCATTCACCAGGTGCGGCACACCTACGCGCCCGAGCGGCCGTTCGGCCCGTGGCTGGTCGCGATCGCGAGCCGCCGCGTGGTCGATGCATTGCGCCGCCAGGGGCGCCATGCGTCACGCGAGCTGCCGCTGGACCCGGACCACGAAACCATCCCGGGCGATGGAGCGAATCTTATGGAACAGGCGGCCGACGCGCGGGTACTGCATGAAGCGCTGGCCCGGTTGCCTCAGGGGCAGCGCGATGCGATCCAGATGCTCAAGCTGGAGGAAAAGTCGTTGAAGGAAGCCGCCGTGGCCACCGGCATGACGGTGGCGGCCTTGAAGGTAGCCGTGCATCGCGGGCTGAAAGCGCTGCGCAAGCTGCTCGACCATCGGGAGAAGCGCCAATGAAGCAGTCAACGCCGGAACTGATCGAATCGCTGGTCGCCGACAGCGCGCCGGTTCGGCCGCTGCGCCAGCCGGTCCGACGCGCGGTCGGCTGGCTGCTGCTGGCCGCGCTGCTGCTGCTGTCGGTCGCGTTTGTCCATGGTACGCGGCCGGACCTGCCGTTCAGGCTTCACGAACGCGTGTTCGTGACGAGCGTGTCGGCCGCCGCGTTGACCGGCATCCTCGCCGCGGTGGGCGCGTTCATCGCGAGCGTGCCGGGGCGGTCGTTGCGTTGGGCGTTGTTGCCGCTGCCGGCTCTGGCCGTGTGGATGTCGACCGTCGGCTACGGTTGTCTCACCAACTGGGTCGAACTCGGTCCGAACGGGATGTCGCCCGGCGAAACGGCGCGGTGCTTCGGAACGCTGGTGCTCATCGGCGTGCCGCTCACGCTGCTGCTGCTGATCATGCTGCGCCACGTCGCGCATCTGGCGCCGATGCCGGTGGCAATGGCGGGAAGCCTCGCCGTCTCGGCGACGACGGGTGTCGCGCTGTCGCTCTTTCATCCACTCGATGCGACCGTGATGATCCTGGCGTGGAATGTCGGGCTGACGGTTATCCTGCTGATCGTGACCGTGTCGTTCGGCCCCCGGTTGTTCCGCTGGGTCGGATCGGACGTGCGCGCCAGTGGCTGAAGCCTCCGGCTTCCCGTCGCCGACATGTGCTGCGTCGCGTGTCGAGGTGGCGGGCGACCGGGCGAATGGCCCTGTCACGCTGGTACTGCCGCGCTCCCGCGAAACGGCGTACCCGCCGCGACCGGGAACCCCGGGGCACGCCGCACCGCCCCCAATCTTGATGTCGACCCATCATGACGACTTCATCACCGATTGCCGGCAAGCCCGCGATTCCACGGACCGTGTGGGCGCTGGGCCTCGTGAGCCTGTTCATGGACCTGTCGTCCGAGCTGATCCATGCGCTGCTGCCGATCTATCTGGTGTCGACCATGGGCATGAGCGTGGTCGCGCTCGGCGTCCTCGAAGGGGCGGCCGAAGCGACCGCGATGATCGTCAAGGTGTTCTCCGGCGCGATCAGCGACTGGCTTGGGCGCCGCAAGGGGTTGCTGCTGGCCGGCTACGGCCTCGCTGCGTTGACCAAGCCGTTGTTTCCGCTGGCGTCCACGCCGGCCGTCGTCGTGACGGCCCGCCTGCTCGACCGCGTCGGCAAGGGGATTCGCGGCGCACCGCGGGACGCGCTGGTGGCCGACGTCGCCCCGCCGGAAATCCGCGGCGCCTGCTTCGGCTTGCGCCAGTCGATGGATACCGTGGGCGCGTTTCTCGGCCCGATGCTCGCGATCGTGCTGATGTTCGGGTTCGAGGACCGCATCCGGACCGTGCTGTGGTTCGCCGTGGTGCCGGCCTTCGTCGCGATCGCATTGATCGTGTTCGGGGTACGGGAGCCCGGGCAGTCGAAACCGCATCGGCGCTTTCGCTCGCCGCTGCGCTGGCGCGCCCTGCGCGCGTTCCCTCGCGGCTACTGGTTCGTCGTCGCGGCCGGCGCGACGTTTACGCTGGCACGCTTCAGCGAGGCGTTCCTGGTGCTGCGTGCGCAGCAGACCGGGCTCGACGCGGCGTGGATCCCGGCCGTGATGGTCGCGATGAGTGTCGCCTATTCGCTGTCCGCCTGGCCGGTCGGCGTCCTGTCGGACCGGCTGGATCGCCGCGTGCTGCTCGCGGCCGGCATGGTGCTGCTGATCGCAGCTGACCTGCTGCTCGGCATCGGCACGTCGACGTTCTCGATGTTCGCCGGCGTGGTCGTGTGGGGGCTGCATATGGGCTTTACCCAGGGCATCCTCGCCGCGATGGTGTCGGAAACCTCGCCGGCCACGCTGCGCGGCACCGCGTTCGGCGTATTCAACCTGGTGAGCGGCCTCTGCATGCTGCTCGCGAGCAGCATCGCCGGCGCGCTGTGGACCCGCTTCGGCGCGTCGACCACGTTTCTGGCCGGCGCCGCGCTGGTCGTGGTGCCGCTGTGCCTGTGCCGGTTCATGCCGCGACCCGGCACGTCGACGGCGTAATGCATCGTTCGCCGATTGCGCCGGGGTCCCGCGCACGGCCGGGCTGACAGCCGGGCACGACCGTGCCCGAATCCCGCACCGGCATCGCGGCCCGCCGGTCCACCGGCGGACCGGCCTCCGGCCGGCGAAAGCCCGCCCCGCCTCCTTCCCCGCACCGCGCACGGCCTCCGTTTTCACATTTGAAAGATTGTCCGGCGTTTGCGATAGAATGCCCCCCCTGCGCGCCGTGGCCCTGCCCACGGACGGGCTCCGGCACCCGAAACGGGCGTGCGCCGCACCCGCGGAACGCTGTCCCGGATTCGAAGCCGGCGATTTGCCAGCCGTTGGAAACACATGTTCTGTAATTTGGATTGCTAATGAAGAAGAAGCACAACATCACCCGCTACATCGTCATCGCGATGGCGCTGGGTATCGCCGTGGGCTACGCCTGTCATAGCGCGTTTCCCGACCCGAAAATGGCCAAGGAAGTCGCCGGCTACGTGTCGCTGCTGTCCGACGTGTTCCTGCGGCTGATCAAGATGATCATCGCGCCGCTGGTGTTCGCGACGCTGACCGTCGGCATCGCGCAGATGGGCGACAGCGGATCGGTCGGCCGCGTGGGCGTGAAAGCATTCGGCTGGTTCTTCATCGCGTCGTTCACGTCGCTGGTGCTCGGCCTGATCACCGCGACGATCCTGAAGCCGGGCAGCCACCTGAGCCTGCCGTTGCCGGCCTCCGACGCAGCGCTGAACCTGAAGACGGGGGCGTTCACCCTGAAGGATTTCGTCGTCCACCTGGTGCCGAAGTCGATCGCCGAGGCGATGGCGAACAACGAGATCCTGCAGATCGTCGTGTTCTCGATCTTCTTCGGTACCGCGCTGTCTGCGCTCGGCGATGCCGGCAAGCGCCTGACCGGCGTGATCGACGATCTCGCGCAGGTCATGCTGAAGGTGACGGGCGCGGTGATGGGGTTCGCGCCGGTCGCCGTGTTCGCCGCGCTGGCGTCGACGGTCACGACGGAAGGGCTCGGCATCCTGCTCACGTTCGCGAAGTTCATGGCGAGCTTCTATCTGGCGCTGGCGCTGCTATGGGGCGTGCTGACGCTCGCCGGCGTGGCGTTCCTCGGCAAGCGCGCGTTCACGCTGATCCGCCTGATTCGCGAGCCGTTCCTGCTGTCGTTCGCGACGGCGAGTTCCGAAGCCGCGTATCCGAAGCTGCTCGACGCGCTCGACCGCTTCGGCGTGAATCGCAAGATCTCGAGCTTCGTGCTGCCGATCGGGTACTCGTTCAACCTCGACGGCTCGATGATGTACTGCACGTTCGCGGTGCTGTTCATCTCGCAGGTGTACGGGATCGACCTGCCGCTCGGCACGCAGATCACCATGCTGCTGATGCTGATGGTCACGTCGAAGGGGATGGCGGGCGTGCCGCGCGCGTCGCTCGTCGTGATCGCGGCGACGCTCAACCAGTTCCACCTGCCGGAAGCCGGGCTGCTGCTGATCATGGGTGTCGACATGTTCCTCGACATGGGACGCTCGGCCACCAACGCCGTCGGCAACTCGATCGCGGCTGCCGTGGTCGCGAAGTGGGAGGGCCAGCTCGGTGAACCGCGCGACGATGCCGATGCGGGCGGCAACGACGGGATCAAGCAGGCAGAGGCGCGGGAGACGGCGACGTCCGCGTGATTTCCCGGTTGTAAATGATGTGCGCCGGCCTGGATTCGATACGGATTCAGGCCGGCGCGATACCCTCCCGCGGTCATTCCTTTATCCGCATCCGGCGATTTTCCCGATCCGCCGACTCATCCCTCCGCTATTTCAAACCGTCGCATTCGAACCAGCGGCGCTATTTCCCGCAGGCGCAAGCCTGATCCCCCCGATATCGATCCACGCGCGTAAGTGAACATTCACTGTTGCATCGTCGCGCGCCCCGCCTGGCAAGCGGTCCGCAATTTTTTTCGATTTATATGAAGTTATGCTCGGCTTCGCCGATTTATCGAATGTACGCCCGATGTAATTCCGACTGCGCCGGATGATTCAGGGGAAGAATTTACGCATGACCGATTTCACACCATCCGGCCGCCCCCTCATGTGAATGACCGAACCATTCAGGAGAGCATCAGCCATGGTCGCCAGAAAACCGCTTCAGGCCGTGCTGCTGGCCGCCTCGATCGCCGCGCTTGCGCCGGCCGGATACGCGGGTAACACCACCGACTGGCTGGCGAATACCTATGGCACGCTCGCGGCACACGTCGGCAATGTCGCGCGCTCGATGTGGGTCGCGCCCGAAGGCGTGATCTACACCGCGTCGATGTGGGACGAGGACGAAGGCGGCGTCGCGATCTACCAGAACGGCAAGAGCGCCGGCTCGTTCGGCACGCATTCCGAATTCCAGGGCAGCGCGATCACGGGCAACGCGACGTCGCTGTTCGTTGCGCTGCAGCCCGGCAAGGGGTACGGCAGCGGGGCGGTCGGGCGCTACAACCGCGCGACCCGGTTCCGCGACAAGCTGATCCAGGTCAGCGCGGCGAGCAACCAGCCGCGCATCGACGTCGTCACCGGGCTCGCCACGGCCGGCTCGCTGCTCTACGCGAGCGATTTCTACGGCAATCGCGTGCGGGTGTTCACGACCGACGGCGTCTGGCAGCGGGACCTCAACGTGGCCGCGCCGGGCGCGCTCGCGGTTGACGCGGCGGGCAACGTCTGGGTCGCGCAGAAGAGCGCGGGTTCGATCGTCGAATTCAGCCCGGCTGGCGCACTGCTGAACACGATCCGGCTGGCCGCCGGGTCGCAGCCGTCGGCGCTCTATTTCGATGCGGCGGCGGGGCAACTGCTGGTCGGCGACGAAGGCCCCGACCTGAACATCAAGCGCTATACGGTCGCGGGCCGGCCCGCACTGGCGGGCACCTTCGGCGTGTGCGGCGGCTATCTCGACACGACGACGGGCATCAAGGGACAGGTCGGCGCGCAGCGCTTCACCCGGATCGCCGGCATCGGCAAGGACACCGCCGGCAACCTGTACGTGCTCAACAACCCGTGGGGCGGCAGCTGGGATCTCGGCCGCAACGGCGCGACCGACATCCACGCGTACAGCAGCGCGGGCAGCCTGCGGTGGACGCTGCAGTCGCTCAACTTCGAAGGCATTGCCGCACCGGATCCGGTCACGGACGGCGCGCTGTTCTACAGCGGCACGCACGTGTACAGCGGCACGGCGGGCGGCACCTTCGTCGCGAACACCGTCGATCCGTTCACGTATCCGTCGGACCCGCGCATCGACATGAGCGATACCCAGCGCGACGAGCACTTCGGGCTGCTGACGTCGGTCGGCGCGAACCGGATTCTCGTCGCGGCAGGCCAGAACCCACCGATCTACTACTTCTTCCATTTCAACGCGGCGAACGGCTATGTCGCGATTCCGGACGGCTCGATCCCGGGGCCCGCGTTCAACACG
The DNA here is from genome assembly GCF_000801975.1 of Burkholderia sp. A9. NCBI lineage: Bacteria > Pseudomonadati > Pseudomonadota > Betaproteobacteria > Burkholderiales > Burkholderiaceae > Burkholderia > Burkholderia sp. A9. Next base: position 79,974 of record NZ_JSZN01000017.1, read on the forward strand.
ACCCGGCGCGTGTCGGCCGGTTTCAGCGTCGACAGCAAGGGCGGCGTATGGGCCGGGCTCGACAAGACCGGCGCCATCTACCACTACCCGCTGACCGGCTTCGATGCGAGCGGCAAGCCGTCGTGGGGGCCGGGCGTGCCGACGCCGGTGCCGGCCAGCATCCAGCCGCTGACGCGCATCATCTATCTCGCCGACAGCGACACGATGGTGCTCGCGCAGGGTGTGGTCGGGAGCACCGACTGGACCTCGATCGGCACGCGCATCGAGGTCTATCACGGCTGGCGCGCGGGCAACACGACGAAGCCGAATCCGGTGATCACGCTGCCGCACAGCGGCGCGAAGTCGATCGACGCGGCCGGCAATCATCTGTTCGTCGGCTACTGGTTCAGCAGCAGCGGGCCGCTGTGGCCGAACCTCGATGCATTCAACCTCGACACCGGCAACCTCGACACGACGCTCGTCAATGCGAGCCCCGCGACCGTGGATACCAGCAGCGCGATCGATGCGATGTACAGCGTCCGCGCCTATCGCCGCGCGAACGGTGAATACGTTGTGACGAAGAACAACGTGAAGGGGAACAGCATCACCGTTTATCGCTGGACGCCTTGAGGGCGAGGCCTCGAATGCCGCGATGACACCACGATGGCTGTCATCGAAACGCCTTCGCTGTAACGATGTGTAATAATCTGGCCCCGCAATGGAGCCGGTCATCCGCTTGACATTGGGCGGCGCTGTAATGCCGGCACGTCGGCGATCGTCGGCGCAACCCATTCGATCGATTGGCACGGCCCTCGCCACCGCGCGACACGGGCAGACAAGGCCAGGATCATGCCGGACACGTCAGACAGTAGTCGCCCCACTATTGCAGAGGATTCCTATGAAAAATAGCCAGGTCAAGCGTGCACTCCGAATCGGAGCCGTCATGTCGGCCGTGCTGCTTGCAGCGAACGTGCACGCGGATAGCGTCAACGCCGTCGATGCCGTCCGCGTGCCGAGCGGTCAGTTCGTCACGCCGCTGGCCGTGCGCGGCGCGGTCCAGCAATTCCTGAATCCCGGGCTGCCGGCCTATCCGCATTTCGTCGCGGGGGAGGCCGTGCGCTCGCAATTGAGCCCGGACGGCAAGACGCTGGCGATCATCACCGCCGGCCAGAACTCGCTGTACAAGCCGGACGGTTCCGTCGACACCGCGAACTCGACGCAATTCATCTTCCTGTACGACGTTGCGGGCGCGAACAAAACCCGTCCGGCGCTCAAGCAGGTGCTCCAGCAGACCAACGCGTTCGTCGGCCTGGCGTTCTCGCATGACGGCGCCAAGCTCTATGCGACCGGCGGCAGCGACGATGCGGTCTACGTGTATGCGCAGCAGGCCGGCACGTGGGCGCTGTCGACCACGATCGCGCTCGGCCACGGCGGCAAGGGCGTCGGCATCCGCGTGCAGCCGAACGCGGCCGGGCTCGCGCTGTCGGCCGACGGCAAGACGCTCGTCGTCGCGAACAACTACAACGATTCGATCAGCGTGATCGATACCGCGACCAACAACGTGCGCTACGAGCACGACCTGCGTCCGTTCTTCTCCGGCAACGAAGGCCGCAGCGGCGACGCCGGCGGCACGTTCCCGTTCGCGGTCGTCATGAAGGGCAACGGCATCGCGTACGTGTCGTCGGATCGCGATCGCGAAATCGTCGCGATCGACGTGTCGTCGCCGTCTCGCGGCCGCCTGGTCAAGCGCATCAAGCTGGACGGCAACGCGCTCGGCATGACGCTCGACGCGTCGCAAGCGAGGCTGTTCGTCGCGCAGGACAACGCGGACCAGGTCGCGGTGATCGACACCAACACCAACGCGGTCGTGACCCGGATCGACGCGCGCGCGCCGGCCGGCGTGCTGGCGCATGGCCAGGCGCACACGGGCGCGGCGACGTACGCGGTCACACTGTCGCGCGACGGCCGAACGCTGTATGCGACCAACGCCGGCGCGAACGAAATCGCCGTCATCCCGCTCGTCGGCGAGCGCGCGTATCGCGTCAGCGGATTGATTCCGACCGCCTTCGAGCCGCACGACGTGACGTTCAGCGCCGACGGCACGTGGATGTACGTGGTCAACGGCAAGAGCACGACCGGCCCGAACCCGGACCACCTGTTCGGCGCGACCCCGGCGCAGGCCGCCGCGTCGCGCGCGTCGAACGAATACCAGTTCCAGCTCGAGCGCGCGTCGCTCGTGAGTGCGCCGGTGCCGGCGGCCAACGAGTTGCCGCCGCTGACGCAGCAGGCCGCGCGCAACAACTTCTATCGCCCTGAAAACAACGACCGGGATAACGAGGTGATGGGCTTCCTGCGCCGTCACATCAAGCACGTGATCTACGTCGTCAAGGAAAACCGCACGTTCGACCAGGTGCTCGGCGACATCGGCAACGGCGCCAACGGCGATCCGCGGCTGGCCCAGTTCGGCCGGAACATCACGCCGAACTTCCATCGCCTGGCGAGCCAGTTCGTGACGCTCGACAACTTCATGAATCCGGGCGACGGCAGCATGGACGGCTGGTCGTGGGCGCTGCAGGGGCGCGTCACCAACACGGAGACGATTACCCAGCAGATCAACTATGCGGCGGTCAATCGCGGCCTGTCGTACGAGAGCGAGGGCACCAACCGCAGCGTGCCGGTCAACTGGGAATCGGTGCAGCAGCGCGACGCGGCGGCCGGCCCGGCCGGTACCACGAACTACAGCAACGCGGCCGCGGGCCTGCCGGGCGGCGCGGCGAACCTGCTGCCCGGCACCGGCAACCATGCGTCGTCCGATGCGCCGTTCGGCCGCCAGCGCGGCTATATCTTCGACGCGGTGCTGGCCGGCGGCGGCACGGTCCGCAATTACGGGTTCCTCGTGAACAACATCGGCAGCATCGGCACGGCCGCGAACCCGATCGTCGATCCGCGCGCGGCGGGCGTCGTGCAGGTCGCCGCGCTCGACCCGCGGCTGGCGTCGATGACCGACGTGTACTTCCGTGGTTTCGACCAGACCTATCCGGACCAGTGGCGCCTCAACGAGTGGAAACGCGAGTTCGACCAGTATGTCGCGAGCGGCAACCTGCCGACGCTGTCGCTGGTGCGCTTGTCCCACGACCACATGGGGGCGTTCGGCACGGCGTTCGCCGGCGTGAATACGCCGGAAACGCAGCAGGCGGACAACGACCTGGCGGTCGGCCGGCTCGTCGAGGCCGTCGCGAAGAGCCCGTATGCGAACGACACGTTGATCGTCGTGACCGAGGACGATGTGCAGGACGGCCCCGATCACGTGGATTCACACCGCGGGCCCGCGTATATCGTCGGGCCATACGTGAAGCAGGGCGCGGTGATCCGGACGCGTTACAGCCAGGTCAACGCGCTGCGCACCATCGAGGACGTGCTCGGCACGCAGCACATGAACCTGAATACCGCCTACCAGCGGCCGATGACCGACGTGTTCGACGTGCATGGTCCGGCGTCGTGGAGCTACACGGCCGTCGCGTCGACGGCGCTGAAGGGCACCGGGCTGCAACTGGCCGAAGGGGTGGCCGGGAACCTGCTGCAATACGCGGCCGGGCCGGATGTCAAGCCGAAGCATGACGCGGCGTATTGGGCGAAGGTGACGGCGAAGTTCGACTTCGACGATGCCGACGAGGTGCCGGCGGATCAGTTCAACCGCGTGTTGTGGAAAGGCATGATGGGGTCGCAGCCGTACCCGAAGCTCAGGGGCGTCACGCAGAAGGTCGCGAGCCGCGACGACGACTGATCGTCCGGCTGGACGGTCTGCAAGCGGGCCCTCCCGGCGGGAGGGCCCATGTTTTTTGCAGGGCGCGCGGCAACGGCGGGCATCGCCGACGGGGCGGCGGGGCCGCGCAACGTCACGCGCGCCATATCAGCGTCGCACTGCGCTCCGTTTCCGCCACGAGTTGGAACCCGAGCCGCTCGTAGAGTCGCCGCGCCGGGTTGCCGCGCAGCACGCCGAGCGCCACGGGCACGTGTTCGCGCGCCGCTTCGGCCAGCAACTCGCGCAGCACGGCTGCGCCGATGCCCTGTCCTTGCCGGGACGGGAGGATCTGGATCTGGTGAACGTACCATTCAGCGGTAGCGCGCGTCACTTTCAGCAGGCCGATCGGCGTGGCGTCGGCGCCTTCGCAGACGATCATCGCGTCCTCGAAGTGCGCCGCGATGCGCTGGTGGTGCGCGTCATCGTCGGTCGGCGTGCCGACGCGTTGCAGATGCTCGGTCATCGTGAGTTGACGGAGTCTGAGCAGGAATGGCACGTCTTGCGGAGAGGCCGGGCGCAGGCTGATGGTGGGTGGCATGTCGGGGTTCGCTCGCGGCGGGATGCACGCATTGAATCGCATGATTCACGAACGCGACAAGTCAGTCAAAGTCCCGGCAACTGAATCTGGCGCGCGGCCGGACGATGCTCGAGGACATCCGTGACCTCGTATTCGGTCTTGGCGCCGTCGGCGGTCTGCCACTGCTGTACGCGAACGCTGCAGACGAGTACGTCGCCCTTGCTGAAGCTGATCTGATTGTTGTCGACCCGTTTCAGGAAATTCGCATCGGTGATTGCGGCGTGAATCGTGGCGGCACCGTCGTAGAGACGCCATTTGTTGTCGTCCTTGAACGCGAGCGACACGATCGAGAACGCCATCTTGCGATGCTCGTCGAGGATCAGTACATCGACTTGCGGGGGGACGCGGAACCAGTCGATCTCGTCCCGGGTGACCGTCTCGAACACGTCCGTGTCGGTGCCGGCCGAGAAAATCGTCACGCCGTCGCGCGACAGCGGCGCAAGCGCGCGGGTGGTCGCCTCCCTGACGCTCACATCCCTGAGCAGGGTGAGGACGAACAGCTCGATCTCGAGCGTCTCGCCGTCGACGTGCAGTACGGCGGCGCGCTCTTTCATCTGAACCCGCTGGATCGGGCGGCCGCGCAACCATTTAAGTACCGCGAACAGGCCCTTTCCGACCTTCGGGCCGGCAATCCCGAGCGCGGTCAGAATCGTGACTGCATTGGCGAGTGCTGCGCCCTCGCTGCCGCTCAACATGTCGCGCATCCGGCCAAGGAGGGAGGTCGCGAGCGTGAAGTCGATTCCGAAGCTGCCGGTCTTGAAGCTGCCTCGAACGTTGACCTGCGGCCGTACCTGATCCCCGCAGAGTGCCTTGGTCGAGGCCTCGAGCAGATCGCCGACGGCGAGAAGGGCGGGGGCGAGTTCGCGCACGTCCATTTCGGATGATTCGAGCGCGGGCCCGTCGTAGGTGATGCGAAAGTGGCTCATGTCGCCAAGTGTACCGGCATCGCCAGGGCCGGCCCGGTTTCCGTTGCGGTGAGTGATCATGCCGGTGTGCAGACTGAAAGGACGTCGACGCGCGAAGCGCAATGCTTTCGTATACCTTTCGAATCATCCTGCGGTCAACCGGATACGTACGATTCTGGCCTTCCGGCCGATGAGTCAAGCGCGTTCACGCCATCCGGTACACGCGCATCGCGTTGTCATGCCAGATCGCCTGGCGCGCCACCTCGTCGAGATCCACCATCGCAAGGGCAAACGTGCGCAGCAACGCGGGATACGACACCCGCAACCCCGCCACCGGAAAATTGCTCGCGAACAGGCAGCGTTCCCACCCGAAGATCGCGATCGTGTCGCGGATGATTCGCGCGTTGTCCGCCTCGTTCCACACCGTATCGCGCAAGCCGAGTTCGGAGATCTTCACGGTCACGCGCGGCGATGCCGCGAGCGCTGCCATGCCGCTGCGCCAGCGCGCGAGCCCCGCTTCCGAGCGATCCCACGGCAGCCCGGCATGTTCGAGCACCACGTCGACACCGGGCGCATCGGCGAGCAGCGCCGCCGCGTCGCCGAGATGCCAGAACGGCACGCGCAGGTCCCAGCTCAGGCCATGCGCGGCCAGGCGTTCCAGCGCGGCCGCCCAGCGCGGATCGCGCAGCGTGCCCGGCCCGTCGACGGCTGCATCCGGCGCAGCAGCGGTGCGCGGCTTGAACCGCACGCCGCGCACGCGCGGCCAGGCGGCCTGTTCGGCGAGCCGCTCGTCCGCGTCGCCGGCGAGCAAGTCGACCCACGCGACGATCGCCGACGGCAGCCCGTGCATGGCCGCGACCGCATGCAGCCAGCGCGTCTCCGCGAGCGCTTCGTCGCGCGCCCGTTCGGCCTCGACGTGCACGCTCGCGACGATCGGTGCGCCTTGCGCGGCGTACCGGTAATCGGCCACACCGAAATCGCGACACAGCGCCGCGTAATCGCCGAACATGAAGCGCGCCGGGTCGTACTGCTCCTGTAGCCACGGATAGTGCGCGCCGGCATCGAGTTGCCACAGGTGGTGATGCGCGTCGACGAGCGCCGCCGGCATCGCGTCCGGCGACGGCGCACCGTCGCGCTGCTCAGCGCGTGCCTGCGAGCACATACGACGCATCCGGTTCGCGCAGCGTCGGCAACGCGCCGACGAACCGCCACGCATCGAGATCGAGCTCGCGCACGTAGTCGTCCTGGAACGATACGTACGCGACGCGCCGCGACGGATGGAACGACAGCGCGGTCGGATTCGCGGGCAGCGCGACGCGTTCGATCTCTTCGAGCTGCCGTGCATCGAACACCGAGATCGACCGCTCGCCTGAATTGGTCAGCAGCAGCAGGTCGCGGCCGTCCGGCGCGCTGGTGCGGTAGATCCGGTTCGGATCGCTGCGCGTCTTCACGCGGCGGCCGCAGGTCATCGTGTCGGTGTCGATCTCGACGAGCGTGTCGTCGCCGCGATTCGCGACGAACAGCGTGCGCTCGTCGCTCGACAGCGCATTGCCTTCGGGGCGCGGGCCGGGCATCACCGCGCGCGGCGCGACGGTCGCGTCGCGCGGATGGAACTGCGTGACGGTGTTCGACAGCAGGTGCACGCCGTATGCGCGGCTCGCATCGCGCGTGAGCGTCACGAGGTGCGTCTTCACGCCGCCGGACGGCACGGCCATGTTCGGCACGGCCTGGCGGGTCGGCTGGTCGAACACGAGCAGCATGTCGTGCGCCTCGCTCATTGCGTACAGCCGGCCGTCGCGGTCGGTCGCCATCCCGTGCGGCCGGTAGTACGGCCACAGGTCGAGCATGCGCGTGTGGGTGCGCTCGACGAGGTCGATCTCGGCGATCCGGTGATCGCCTTCATGGCCGCGCGACCAGGCGGTCTCGATCCCGAAGATGCCGACGTACGCAAAGCGGTTGTTCACGTCGACGGTGAACTCGTGCGGGAAGTTCGGCAGCACGACGTGCTTGAGCGCGGCTTTCGTTTCGAGATCGTAGAAGCTGAAGGTATGGGCGCATTTCTGCACCAGCAACAGGATGTCGTTCATGGTGTGTCTCCGTTGTTTCGTTCGCGTGCCCGCGTGTGGTGTCCTTCAGTCTTCGCAGCGCTGGGGCAGCGTCAGCGCGAGCAGGCCGGCCACCGCGAGCGTGACGGCGAGGCTGTACACGCCGGCCGCCGCGCTCACGTGCTGGGTCAGCACGCCGACCGCATACGGGCCGCAGAAGCCGCCGAGGTTGCCGAGCGCGTTGATCAGGCCGCGCGCGCTGCCGGCCGTCTCGACGCTGCACAGCTTCGGCGGAATCGCCCAGAACACGCCGGCCGCCGCCTGCAGGAAGAAGCCGCAGCCGATCAGGAATACGAACGACACGACCATCGACGCATGCGTGAGCACCGACAGCGCAAGGCACGCGGCGAACCCGACCAGCGGCAGCAGCACGAACAGGCGCCGTTTGCCGGTTCGGTCAGACAAATACGACGTGGCGAACATCCCGATCATCATCGCGACGTACGGCAGCATCGCGAGCAGTCCGACTTTCCCCATCCCGCCGTGCGTGAGGTTCTTCAACAGTGTCGGCAACCACATCGTATAGCCGTAGATGCCGACCTGATAGCAGAAGTTGATCGCGATCAGCAGCCATATCGTCGGGTTGCGCAGCATCGCGCCGAACGACGCGGCGGCCGGCGTGCCGGCGGCGCGCTTGCGCTCCTGCTCTTCGCGCAGCGCGTCGAGGATGTACGCCTTTTCGCGCGGCGAGACCCAGCGCGCGGTTTCCGGACCGTCGTCGGCGAACATCATCCACGCGAACAGGCAAAGCAGGGACAGCGCGCCGGCGCTGAAGAACAGGTGACGCCAGTCGTACGCGGCGAGGATGAAGCCGGACAGCGGCGCGGTGATCATGCCGGCGAGCGGCACGAACATGATGACCATCGCGTTCGCGCGGCCGCGTTCGCGGTCGGGAAACCAGTGGCTGACCATCGTCAGCACGACCGGCAGCATCCCGCCCTCGGCTACGCCGAGCATGAAGCGCAGCGTCAAGAGTTGCCACGTATGGGTGACGAGCCCGGTCAGCACCGACAGCACGGCCCAGCTCACGAGCGACCACGCGATGAAGGTCTTGCCGCTGCCGAGCGCCGCGCGCCGGCCGCCCGGAATCTGCAGGAACAGGTAGCCGAAGAAGAAGATGCCGCCGGCGAGGCCGGCCATCGTCGCGTCCATCCCGAGATCGGCGTTCATCCCGCCAGGCATCGCGAAGGCGATGTTCACGCGATCCATGTACGAAATGATGCAGGCGAGCAGCAGCGGCGGAATCACGCGCAGCCAGCGGCGGCGCGGAATGGCTTCGCCGGCTTCATAGGCCGGATTGGCCGGGTTCAACAGGTTCATGGTGTCTCCAGTCCATGTGAAGGGCGGCGGCGGCCTTCTGTCGGACCGCCGTCACGCCGATGCGCAACGCACGTGCGTTGCGGGGGCAAACCGGTGTCTGGCTAGCGTCCCCAGCGCAGCACGAGCGGATCGAGCCGCCGCGCCGCGTCGAGCAGGCCTGCGCGCACGGGCGGGTGCAGTTCGGGCCATGGCGCGCGCGGCCGGTCGCACGCGATCACGCCGCCTTCCTTCATCAGCGCCTTTGCGGTCAGGAAACCCGACTGGCGGTTTTCATAGTTGATCAGCGGCAGCCAGCGCGCGTATTGCTCGCAGGCTTCGTCGCGGCGTCCGGCGAAATACGCGTCGGTGATGCGGCGAATCCCGTCCGGATAACCACCGCCCGTCATCGCGCCGGTCGCGCCGGCGTCGAGATCGGCGAGCAGCGTGATGCCTTCCTCGCCGTCCCACGGCCCTGCGATTGCATCGCCGCCGAGCGCAATCAGCTCGCGCAGCTTCGACGCGGCGCCGGGCGTCTCGATCTTGAAATACGACACGGCGTCGATCTCGCGCGCGAGCGTCGCGAGCAGCGCGGCGGACAACGTGACGCCGCTTGCGGGCGCGTCCTGGATCATCAGCGGAATCTCGAGGCCGTCGGCGACTTCGCGGAAGAATGCGCGGATCGACGCTTCGGGCACGCGGAACGTCGCACCGTGGTACGGCGGCATCACCATCACCATCGCGGCGCCGAGCGCCTGCGCGCGGCGGTTGCGTTCGGCGCAGATCCGCGCGCTGAAATGCGACGTCGTGACGATCACCGGCACGCGGCCGGCGACGTGCTCGAGCGTGGTGCGCGTGATCAGGTCGCGTTCGTCGTCGCCGAGCGCGAACTGCTCCGAGTAGTTCGCGTGGATGCAGATGCCGTGCGAACCGGCATCGATCATGAAGTCGAGGCAGCGGCGCTGGCCGTCGAGGTCGAGCGCGCCGTGCGCGTCGAAGATCGTCGGCGCGACCGGAAAGACGCCCTGGTAGCGTGCGTTCATGGCGCCCTCACTCGACGATGTCGAACTGGTCGAGGAATTCGGTCTTCAGCGTGAGGCCGAGGCCCGGCACGTCGTCGCGCAGTTGCAGGAAGCCGTTCTCGGCCACCGGTTCGCCGTCGAAGATGTAATAGAACAGCTCGTTGCCGACTTCCACGTCGAACATCGGGAAGTACTCGCTCATCGGCGATGCGAGCGTGCTCATCGTCAGGTGATAGTTGTGCATCTGGCCCGCATGCGGAATCACCGGCACGCTGTAAGCCTCGCACAGCGCGTTGATCTTGTGCGCCATCGTGATCCCGCCGACGCGGTTCGTGTCGTACTGGACGACCGACACGGCCTTGCGGTCCAGCAGTTGCTTGAAGCCGTACAGCGAGAACTCGTGCTCGCCGCCGGAGATCGGGATGTTCGTGAGCTGATTCAGTTCCGCGTAGCCGTCGATGTCGTCGGCAATGACCGGTTCCTCGAGCCAGCGCGGCTGGTACTTCTCGAGCTTCGGCAGGATGCGCTTCGCATACTCGAGGTTCCAGCCCATGTAGCATTCGAGCATCAGGTCGTTGTCGTAGCCGATCACCTCGCGGATCGCCGCGACCGACTTCAGGTTCTCCATCACGCCCTGCTGACCGTGCGCGGGTCCGTAGCCGAAGCGCATCTTGAACGCGCGGAACCCTTCCTTCAGGTACTTTTGCGCTTCGTCCTGCATCGCCTTCAGGTCGGTGCGGTAGAGCTTCGAGTAGTAGCAGGGGATCTTTTCCTTGGTGCGGCCGCCGAGCAGCTTGAACACGGGCTTGCCGACGCTCTTGCCGAGGATGTCCCAGATCGCGATGTCGACCGCCGAGATCGCCGCCATGCCGATCCCCTTGCGGCCCCATGCGTGGGTCGCGCGGTACATCCGCTGGTTCAGGTATTCGTAGTCCCACGGGTCGTGGCCGATCACGAGCGGCGCGAGGTACTGGTCGATGATCACCTTCGCGACGTGCGGCGCGAGCGCGACGTTGCCGAGGCCGACGATGCCGTCGTCGGTCTCGACTTCGACGACCGTCCACGAGTGGAAGCGGAACGTGCTCATGGTTTCCTGCGGCGCGTACAGCAGGTCCATCGCGTTCGAGCAGAAGTTGCCCTGCGGCGGGACGGTCTTGCCTTTCCACTGGAATACGCGGGCGCGCACGGAACGGATCTTCATGAGGGTGTCTCCAGGATTGGGTGTTGTCGTGTGCAAAGGGCGTGTGAATGTCACGCCGAAACGGTGGGAGTGCGGCGCGCGGCGCCCATCCGGCAGGCGATCTGCAGCGCCTGCCAGGTCGCGCCGACGTCGGCGGTGCCGCGGCCCGCGATGTCGTACGCGGTGCCGTGCGCGGGCGTCGTGATCGGCACGGGCAGCCCGCCCTGCACGGTCACGCCGCGCGAGAAACCGAGCAGCTTGATCGCGATCTGCCCCTGGTCGTGGTACATCGTGACGATCGCCTGGTAGTCGCCGGCCTGCGCCTTCAGGAAGATCGTGTCGGCGGGGAACGGGCCGTGGAACGGCGCGTCGGTCGGCCAGTCGCGCGCCTGCAGCTGGCGCACCGCAGGTTCGATGATGTCGACTTCCTCGCGGCCACAGCTGCCGCCATCGCCGCCGTGCGGGTTGAATGCGGCGATCGCGACCTTCGGCGTCGCGACGCCGTTCGCGAGCAGCGACCGGTAGATCAGTTCGGAGGCCTGTTCGATTCGCTCGACGCTCAGTTGGGCCGCCGCATCCTTCAGCGGGATGTGCGACGAGATCCGCGCGGTCCACAGCTCGCCGAGCGTGTTGAATTCGCAGAAGTAGCCGGTCACGCCGAGCGCGGCGGCGAAGTGGTGCAGTTCGTCGTCGTGGCGCAGCCCGCCGAGCTTCATCGCGTACTTGTTCAGCGGCGCGAAGCAGATCGCGTCGATGTCGCCGGCGAGCGCGGCGTCGAGGCACTGGTCGAGCACGGTCAGCGTCGAGCGGCCGCCGGCCGCGCCGGGTTGGCCGACCGTGACCTGCGCGGGATCGATCGTGTCGACTTCGACGAACGCGGCACGCGCGGTCGACGGCCGGCCGCGCACTGCGGCGAGCGACGCGACGGGCTCGACGTCGATGGTGACGCCTGCGACGCGCTGGCCGGCTTCCCACAGCCAGCGATCGCCGATCAGCACGAGATTCGCACGGGCGGTCGCGTCGGGGCGGGCGAGCAGTTTCGCGATCAGTTCGGCGCCGATGCCGGCGGGGTCGCCGAGCGTCAGCGCGACGACGGGCAGGGGGGCGGCGGTCGTCATGCTGCGTCTCCGTGACGGGCCGCGCGGCGGGCGGCGGTCGGTTGCGTGTTCATGCGGTGTCTCCGGTGGCGGCGCGTGGCCGTTGGTGTATGGGGTTCATGCTAGGTAGACGGAATGAGTCGGTAAATTGAAAACTCTTGATGAATCGATAACCTGGAGTAATCAAAATGGGCTCGATCGATCGACGAGACTCGACTCCCCAATTACTGAACCGGCTGCGGATGCGGCAGATCGCGCTGCTGCTCGCGGTGGATGAATGCTCGACGCTGCGCGCGGCAGCCGAGCAGATGGGCCTCACGCAGCCGGCCGCGACGAAGATGCTGGCCGAACTGGAGAGCGCGCTCGGCCAACGGCTGTTCGATCGCGTCGGGCGCGGGCTCGTGCTGAACCCGGCCGGCGAGCGCGTGCTCGGCTATTTCCGCGGGATCCGCGGCAGCGTCGAGGCGCTCAATCGCGAGCTCGGCGAGCTGCAGCTCGGCAGCGCCGGGCGGCTCGCGATCGGCAGCATCATGGCGGCGTCGCCGGGGCGGCTCACCGAGGCGCTGGTGCAGTTGAAAGCGCGCTATCCGCTGCTGGCGATCGACATCGCGGTCGATACCAGCGACCGCCTGATGCCGCAGCTGCGCGAAGGCGTGCTCGAAGTGGTGATCGGGCGCAATGTCGGCACGGATTGCGACTTCCGGGTGGTCGACGACGAGGCGCTCGCGATCATCGCGGGCCGCGACCATCCGCTCGCGGGCGCGGGGCCGGTCGAATTCGATGCGCTGCTCGACTACGCGTGGATCCTGCAGCCGGCCGGCAGCCCGGCGCGCGAAGTCGTCGAACGCGAATTCCGCGCGCGTCACCAGCCGATGCCGCGTGGGCTGGTCGAAACGGGCTCGATCCTGACGACGATGAACCTCGTCGACCGTTCGTCGATGCTCGGCGTGATTCCGCTGACGGTCGCTCAGCGCAACGCGGAGCACGGGCTCGTCGCGATCATCGATTACGCGCTCGATCAGAAGCTGCCGTCATACGGCAGCATCGTGCGGCGCGACCGGCCGTTGAGCATTCCCGCGCAGCAGTTTCTCGCGCTGTTTCACCGGGACGGGGCGGGAGGTGACGGCGATGCGTAATGGCGCGGTTTGCCAGCCGAGGCGGCCTAGCCAGCCGCGCCAACCGCGCTGGCCGAGCAGGCCGATCAAGCCGATCAAGCCGATCAAGCCGAACACGCCGAACACGCCGAACACGCCGAACACGCCGAACACGCCGAACACGCCGAACCAGCCAAGCAAGCCAAGCAAG